>NZ_JACZDV010000018.1:0-210 GCF_015903845.1 Fictibacillus sp. 26RED30 | reverse complement strand
ATGTTCTCTCAAAACTAGATACGACGTTTCCAAACGTTATGCTTTTTAAGGATAAGCCCTCGACCGATTAGTATCTGTCAGCTCCACGTGTCACCACGCTTCCACACCAGACCTATCAACCTCATCATCTCTAAGGGGTCTTACTCACTTGCGTGATGGGAAATCTCATCTTGAGGGGGGCTTCATGCTTAGATGCTTTCAGCACTTATC
>NZ_JACZDV010000017.1:0-281 GCF_015903845.1 Fictibacillus sp. 26RED30 | reverse complement strand
ACTTCCTTTAGGGGCCTATAGCTCAGCTGGTTAGAGCGCACGCCTGATAAGCGTGAGGTCGATGGTTCGAGTCCATTTAGGCCCACCATTTTCATAAAATTTCATTCCCATTATGGGGCTTTAGCTCAGCTGGGAGAGCGCCTGCCTTGCACGCAGGAGGTCAGCGGTTCGATCCCGCTAAGCTCCACCATTGCACATCTTACGATGATGCATTTTTAAATTGTGTTCTTTGAAAACTAGATATCGACATCCAAACAATATGCAAGGCAGATAGATTTATC
>NZ_JACZDV010000016.1:0-288 GCF_015903845.1 Fictibacillus sp. 26RED30 | reverse complement strand
CACGACCTATGCGACGGTGGACGGCAACGGTTTGATCAAAGTCCCGAGTAATGCACCAAAGAATTATAAAGCAACGCTCACTATAAAAAATGGTGGAAAGTTCGTGTATGTGACCGTATTAGTAGGAGATGATCCAGCTGAGACAGTCACTAGTTTAAGTGTAGAAAAGGCAAATTTAACACTAACGCCAGGATCGACAAACCAGTTGGAAGTCATCGCGAACATGGCAGATGGCAGCACGAAGGACGTTACGCCAAGCACCACGGGAACAACCTATAGCAGTAGTAA
>NZ_JACZDV010000015.1:0-1081 GCF_015903845.1 Fictibacillus sp. 26RED30 | reverse complement strand
AAAAATCATTTAAAAAATCTCTTGCTTTTAAGAATTACATAGAGTATAATTTTATCTTGTCGAGATAAAAAATAACTCGCTAATCTGGTCTAGTGATGATGGCAAAGAGGTCACACCCGTTCCCATACCGAACACGGAAGTTAAGCTCTTTAGCGCCGATGGTAGTTGGGGGTTTCCCCCTGTTAGAGTAGGACGTCGCTAGGCTAGATATAAAATGGAGGATTAGCTCAGCTGGGAGAGCACCTGCCTTACAAGCAGGGGGTCGGCGGTTCGAACCCGTCATCCTCCACCATTTATTCTTACTTGCCGGTTTAGCTCAATTGGTAGAGCAACTGACTTGTAATCAGTAGGTTGGGGGTTCAAGTCCTCTAGCCGGCACCATTTTGCACGAGCCATTAGCTCAGTTGGTAGAGCATCTGACTTTTAATCAGAGGGTCGAAGGTTCGAATCCTTCATGGCTCACCATTTATACACGCGGGTGTGGCGGAATTGGCAGACGCGCTAGACTTAGGATCTAGTGTCTTTGACGTGGGGGTTCGAGTCCCTTCACCCGCACCAATTTCCATTTGATAATTAAATAAGTTTGCGGAAGTAGTTCAGTGGTAGAATACAACCTTGCCAAGGTTGGGGTCGCGGGTTCGAATCCCGTCTTCCGCTCCAAAGTTATTGTTATTGTATGTGCCGGGGTGGCGGAACTGGCAGACGCACAGGACTTAAAATCCTGCGGTAGGTGACTACCGTACCGGTTCGATTCCGGTCCTCGGCACCACATACATGCGCCCTTAGCTCAGCTGGATAGAGTGTTTGACTACGAATCAAAAGGTCGGGAGTTCGAATCTCTCAGGGCGCGCCATGTTTTTTTACGGGAAGTGGCTCAGCTTGGTAGAGCACCTGGTTTGGGACCAGGGGGTCGCAGGTTCAAATCCTGTCTTCCCGACCATTATAACGAATATGTTATTTGGGGCTTTAGCTCAGCTGGGAGAGCGCCTGCCTTGCACGCAGGAGGTCAGCGGTTCGATCCCGCTAAGCTCCACCATTTTTCAGAAAATGTTTCTGACATTTTCTTTTTTATTGCAAAAAA
>NZ_JACZDV010000014.1:0-1450 GCF_015903845.1 Fictibacillus sp. 26RED30 | reverse complement strand
TGAACTGCACCCCCAATTTTAGACACAGTCTTAAATTTGGAGGTGCTTTTCTTATGGCTAAATTTACGATCGAAGAAAAAATAGCTGCTGTTAAACGATATTTAGAAGGGGATGTAGGGTATAAAACAATCGCAAAAGAGATTGGCGCGAATAATAGTAAAGTTCTATTTTGGATTAGAAAATATGAATACCACGGTGAGAATGCTTTTTTCAAAAGCTATACAAATTACCCCTTAAACTTTAAACTAGACGTACTAAAATATATGAACGACAATGGGACGTCTATCTTTGATACAGCCGCGATTTTTAATCTGCCATCCGATTCTACCTTGTGGAAATGGCGAGATTTATTAGAGACTCAAGGTTTGGATGCCCTAAAACCAAAGAAAAAGAGGCGTCCAAACATGAATAAGAAAGATCAAAAGTCTTCCAAAAAGTCATCACCAGATAAAGGAACAATAGAAGCGCTTCAACAGGAATTAGAAGCGTTACGTATGGAAAATGCTTATTTAAAAAAGTTGAATGCCTTAGTTCAAAACAAGGAAAAATCACCAAACAAGACAAAGCGCAAGTAGTCTATGAATTAAGGCATGAGTTTTCGATACAAGCACTTATAAAGCTAGCAGGAATCCCACGTAGTACCTATTATTATTGGGTGAATCATTTCAATCGTCCTGACCCTGACGAGGAGTTAAAACATTTGATTCAGGCTATTTATAATGAACATGAAGGCCGTTTTGGCTACCGTAGAATTCGCGATGAACTTAGAAACCGTGGACACCAAGTTAACCACAAAAAGGTACAGCGTATCATGAAGGAACTAGGATTAAAATGTCTCGTACGTATCAAAAAATATCGTTCTTATAAAGGAACGATTGGGAAGATTGCACCAAATATTTTAAATCGTAATTTTAAAGCTGAAGAACCAAACGAAAAGTGGGTCACGGATATTACAGAGTTTAAATTATTCGGAAAGAAGCTTTATTTATCACCCGTTTTGGACTTATTTAATGGAGAAATTATTACCTATACAATAGGGGCTAGACCGACATACTCCCTTGTCTCAACGATGTTAGATTAAGCTCTAGCGCATGTGACAGATAAAGATAAGCTTCTTATACATTCAGATCAAGGCTGGCACTATCAAATGAAACAATACCGTAAGGTCCTCAGTAAAAGTGGCATCACCCAGAGTATGTCTCGTAAAGGGAACTGTTACGATAACGCTGTGATGGAAAACTTCTTTGGAATCCTAAAATCTGAACTTCTTTATCTAAAAGAATTTGAAAGTGTGGAACACTTTAAACTAGAGCTGGCTAAATATATGGATTATTATAATCACAAACGAATCAAGGCAAAATTAAAAGGCATGAGCCCGGTTAAATACCGTACTCATGCCCTAACTGCTGCCTAATGAAATAACCGTGTCTAACTTTTAGGGGTCACATCA
>NZ_JACZDV010000013.1:0-1591 GCF_015903845.1 Fictibacillus sp. 26RED30 | reverse complement strand
GAGCAAGACAAACACTTTTATGGAGAGTTTGATCCTGGCTCAGGATGAACGCTGGCGGCGTGCCTAATACATGCAAGTCGAGCGAATGATGAGGAGCTTGCTCCTCTGATTTAGCGGCGGACGGGTGAGTAACACGTGGGTAATCTGCCTGTAAGACGGGGATAACTCCGGGAAACCGGGGCTAATACCGGATAATAAGAGAAGAAGCATTTCTTCTTTTTGAAAGTCGGTTTCGGCTGACACTTACAGATGAGCCCGCGGCGCATTAGCTAGTTGGTGAGGTAACGGCTCACCAAGGCGACGATGCGTAGCCGACCTGAGAGGGTGATCGGCCACACTGGGACTGAGACACGGCCCAGACTCCTACGGGAGGCAGCAGTAGGGAATCTTCGGCAATGGGCGAAAGCCTGACCGAGCAACGCCGCGTGAGCGATGAAGGCCTTCGGGTCGTAAAGCTCTGTTGTTAGAGAAGAACAAGTACGAGAGTAACTGCTCGTACCTTGACGGTACCTAACCAGAAAGCCACGGCTAACTACGTGCCAGCAGCCGCGGTAATACGTAGGTGGCAAGCGTTATCCGGAATTATTGGGCGTAAAGCGCGCGCAGGCGGTCTCTTAAGTCTGATGTGAAAGCCCACGGCTCAACCGTGGAGGGTCATTGGAAACTGGGAGACTTGAGTGCAGGAGAGAAAAGTGGAATTCCACGTGTAGCGGTGAAATGCGTAGAGATGTGGAGGAACACCAGTGGCGAAGGCGGCTTTTTGGCCTGTAACTGACGCTGAGGCGCGAAAGCGTGGGGAGCAAACAGGATTAGATACCCTGGTAGTCCACGCCGTAAACGATGAGTGCTAGGTGTTGGGGGGTTCCACCCTCAGTGCTGAAGTTAACACATTAAGCACTCCGCCTGGGGAGTACGACCGCAAGGTTGAAACTCAAAGGAATTGACGGGGGCCCGCACAAGCAGTGGAGCATGTGGTTTAATTCGAAGCAACGCGAAGAACCTTACCAGGTCTTGACATCCTTTGACCACTCTAGAGATAGAGCTTTCCCCTTCGGGGGACAAAGTGACAGGTGGTGCATGGTTGTCGTCAGCTCGTGTCGTGAGATGTTGGGTTAAGTCCCGCAACGAGCGCAACCCTTGACCTTAGTTGCCAGCATTCAGTTGGGCACTCTAAGGTGACTGCCGGTGACAAACCGGAGGAAGGTGGGGATGACGTCAAATCATCATGCCCCTTATGACCTGGGCTACACACGTGCTACAATGGATGATACAAAGGGTTGCGAAGCCGCGAGGCCAAGCCAATCCCAAAAAGTCATTCTCAGTTCGGATTGTAGGCTGCAACTCGCCTACATGAAGCCGGAATTGCTAGTAATCGCGGATCAGCATGCCGCGGTGAATACGTTCCCGGGCCTTGTACACACCGCCCGTCACACCACGAGAGTTTGTAACACCCGAAGTCGGTGGGGTAACCCTTTTGGGAGCCAGCCGCCGAAGGTGGGACAGATGATTGGGGTGAAGTCGTAACAAGGTAGCCGTATCGGAAGGTGCGGCTGGATCACCTCCTTTCTATGGAGATTATGAAACACCTTCG
>NZ_JACZDV010000012.1:0-2786 GCF_015903845.1 Fictibacillus sp. 26RED30 | reverse complement strand
AAACATCATATAAGGTTAAGCTAGAAAGGGCGCACGGTGGATGCCTTGGCACTAGGAGCCGAAGAAGGACGGGACGAACACCGATATGCCTCGGGGAGCTGTAAGTAAGCATTGATCCGGGGATTTCCGAATGGGGGAACCCACCATCCGTAATGGGATGGTATCCATATCTGAATACATAGGGTATGAGAAGGCAGACCCGGGGAACTGAAACATCTAAGTACCCGGAGGAAGAGAAAGCAAATGCGATTTCCTGAGTAGCGGCGAGCGAAACGGAATCAGCCCAAACCAGAGAGCTTGCTCTCTGGGGTTGTAGGACACTCTATACGGAGTTACAAAGGAACGAAGTAGGTGAAGTGGTCTGGAAAGGCCAGCCGAAGAAGGTAACAGCCCTGTAGCTGAAACTTCGTTCCCTCCTGAGTGGATCCTGAGTACGGCGGGACACGTGAAACCCCGTCGGAATCCGGGAGGACCATCTCCCAAGGCTAAATACTCCCTAGTGACCGATAGTGAACCAGTACCGTGAGGGAAAGGTGAAAAGCACCCCGGAAGGGGAGTGAAACAGATCCTGAAACCGTGTGCCTACAAGTAGTCGGAGCCCATTAACGGGTGACGGCGTGCCTTTTGTAGAATGAACCGGCGAGTTACGATCCCGTGCAAGGTTAAGTTGATAAGACGGAGCCGCAGCGAAAGCGAGTCTGAATAGGGCGACATAGTACGTGGTCGTAGACCCGAAACCGTGTGATCTACCCATGTCCAGGGTGAAGTTCAGGTAACACTGAATGGAGGCCCGAACCCACGCACGTTGAAAAGTGCGGGGATGAGGTGTGGGTAGGGGTGAAATGCCAATCGAACACGGAGATAGCTGGTTCTCCCCGAAATAGCTTTAGGGCTAGCCTCGCGGCAAGATTCCTGGAGGTAGAGCACTGATTGGACTAGGGGCCCCCACAGGGTTACCGAATTCAGTCAAACTCCGAATGCCAGAGAATTATCCGCGGGAGTCAGACTGCGAGTGATAAGATCCGTAGTCAAAAGGGAAACAGCCCAGACCATCAGCTAAGGTCCCAAAGTATACGTTAAGTGGCAAAGGATGTGGAGTTGCCCAGACAACCAGGATGTTGGCTTAGAAGCAGCCACCATTTAAAGAGTGCGTAATAGCTCACTGGTCGAGTGACTCTGCGCCGAAAATGTAACGGGGCTAAACGTATCACCGAAGCTATGGCTTGTACCGTATGGTACAGGGGTAGGGGAGCGTTCGAAGTGCAGCGAAGTCAGACCGGAAGGACTGGTGGAGCGCTTTGAAGTGAGAATGCCGGTATGAGTAGCGAAAGACAAGTGAGAATCTTGTCCATCGAAAGCCTAAGGTTTCCTGAGGAAGGCTCGTCCGCTCAGGGTTAGTCGGGGCCTAAGCCGAGGCTGAAAAGCGTAGGCGATGGATAACAGGTTGATATTCCTGTACCACCTCCTTTCCGTTTGAACAATGGGGGGACGCAGTAAGGTAGGGTGAGCGCACTGATGGAATAGTGCGTCTAAGCAGTTAGGCTGTTGGGTAGGCAAATCCGCCCAACGTGAAGGCTGAGCTGTGATGGCGAGGGAAATTTTAGTACCGAAGTCCCTGATCCTACACTGCCAAGAAAAGCCTCTAGTGAGGAAAGAGGTGCCCGTACCGCAAACCGACACAGGTAGGCGAGGAGAGAATCCTAAGATGATCGGGAGAACTCTCGTTAAGGAACTCGGCAAAATGACCCCGTAACTTCGGGAGAAGGGGTGCTCTGATAGGGTTTATCGCCCGAGAGAGCCGCAGTGAATAGATCCAAGCGACTGTTTAGCAAAAACACAGGTCTCTGCGAAACCGCAAGGTGAAGTATAGGGGCTGACACCTGCCCGGTGCTGGAAGGTTAAGAGGAGGGGTTATCCTTTGGGAGAAGCTCTGAATTGAAGCCCCAGTAAACGGCGGCCGTAACTATAACGGTCCTAAGGTAGCGAAATTCCTTGTCGGGTAAGTTCCGACCCGCACGAAAGGTGTAACGACTTGGATACTGTCTCAACGAGAGACCCGGTGAAATTATAGTACCTGTGAAGATGCAGGTTACCCGCGACAGGACGGAAAGACCCCATGGAGCTTTACTGCAACTTGATATTGGATTTTGGTA
Source organism: Fictibacillus sp. 26RED30 (assembly GCF_015903845.1). Lineage (NCBI taxonomy): Bacteria > Bacillati > Bacillota > Bacilli > Caryophanales > Fictibacillaceae > Fictibacillus > Fictibacillus sp. 26RED30. The sequence continues at coordinate 633 of NZ_JACZDV010000012.1, read as the reverse complement.
CAGCTTGTACAGGATAGGTAGGAGCCTGAGAAGCCGGAGCGCCAGCTTCGGTGGAGGCGTCGGTGGGATACTACCCTGGCTGTATTGAAATTCTAACCTTGGACCGTAATCCGGTTCGGAGACAGTGTCAGGTGGGCAGTTTGACTGGGGCGGTCGCCTCCTAAACAGTAACGGAGGCGCCCAAAGGTTCCCTCAGAATGGTTGGAAATCATTCGCAGAGTGTAAAGGCACAAGGGAGCTTGACTGCGAGACCTACAAGTCGAGCAGGGACGAAAGTCGGGCTTAGTGATCCGGTGGTTCCGCATGGAAGGGCCATCGCTCAACGGATAAAAGCTACCCTGGGGATAACAGGCTTATCTCCCCCAAGAGTCCACATCGACGGGGAGGTTTGGCACCTCGATGTCGGCTCATCGCATCCTGGGGCTGAAGTAGGTCCCAAGGGTTGGGCTGTTCGCCCATTAAAGCGGTACGCGAGCTGGGTTCAGAACGTCGTGAGACAGTTCGGTCCCTATCCGTCGCGGGCGCAGGAAATTTGAGAGGAGCTGTCCTTAGTACGAGAGGACCGGGATGGACACACCGCTGGTGTACCAGTTGTTCCGCCAGGGGCATAGCTGGGTAGCTACGTGTGGACGG
>NZ_JACZDV010000011.1:0-18294 GCF_015903845.1 Fictibacillus sp. 26RED30 | reverse complement strand
TTTTGTAAGCCGCTCGTTTTAGCGACTTTATTAGGATAACATCTTTATAATAAGAAGTCAACCTCTTTTTAAAATTTGTTTCCCGCCTGCAACAATGTTTCATGTGTTGCGGCGACAAGAACTAATATATCACGTATTGTGATTTGAGGTCAATAGTTATTTTGAAATTACTTTAAATAAATGAAAAAAGGTTTAGAGAGCTTATTATCGCTCTCTAAACCTCAGTTTAAGAATACATATGAATGCTCTAGTTCAAGATAAAGAATTCAATGGCTACTAATGAAGCTATGCCAGGTAGTCCAGCAATTCCTGAGATCAGCGCCGTAAAAGCATTGATCGGAATATGAATATCATATGAGTTTCCTATCGCGTTTAATAAGAATAACAACAGTGCACCAATACAAAAACGCGTAATGCCGAATCCGATCCAGCGTATTGGCCGCATTGGAGCACCTACAAGCAGCAGAACAAAGATGATCGTTCCAAGAATAGCAATTACAGTTATTGGCTCCATTCCTAATCCCTCCTATACAACATCCAAGTTATTTACTAGACATTGTATGGGAGTTGTCCAAAAAAAAGACCAGCAGTTATTTTAACTTGCTGGTCGTCACGTTTCTTTTTTTCGCTTCTTTTAATAAGAAGAAGTATTTTGATTCTGCTAGTTGAAGCTTGAAGATAACCTCTTCAGATGGCTCGACACTGCGTTCGACCATTTCTTTTTGGTGCATCCAGTCTATCTTTAGCTCATCAAGACTTTGAAGCAGCTCTTCATCTCCGGATCGCTTCAATCGCCCTTTTCGGGAAAAAAACATGCAAGCAACCCCTTTAGTTAGATTTCTCTTCTTCCTTCAAGTGCTTTGGAAAGCGTTACTTCATCTGCATACTCCAAGTCTCCACCTACAGGCAGACCGTGGGCAATACGAGTAATCTTGATACCCGTTGGTTTTAGAAGTCTTGCGATATACATGGCAGTGGCTTCTCCTTCAATGTTCGGATCAGTAGCCATGATAATTTCTTGAATGCCTTCATCTGTTAGACGCTTCAACAGTTCTGCGACTTTAATGTCCTCAGGTCCTACTCCGTCCATCGGTGAGATGGCGCCGTGGAGAACATGGTAAAGTCCGCGGTATTCTTTCATTTTTTCCATCGCAATAACATCCTTGGAATCGTGTACGACACAGATTGTCGTTCGGTCTCTGCTTGAATCGTCGCAGATCATACAAGGATCACGGTCAGTAATATGAAAGCAGTTGGAACAATAGATAAGCTGACGTTTCGCGTTAACGAGTGCTCGTCCAAAATCCAGCACGTCATCTTCTTTCATTTCCAATACGAAAAATGCCAGGCGAACCGCCGTTTTCGGTCCGATGCCCGGCAATTTCATAAAGCTTTCAATCAGCTTTGAGATCGGTTCAGGATAATGCATAGTCTATTCCTAGAACATTCCAGGAATGTTTAGTCCTTTTGTGAATTTGCCCATGTCTTGTGATACGAGTTCGTCTACTTTCTTAAGTGCATCGTTCGTAGCCGCTAACACAAGGTCTTGAAGCATGTCGATATCATCTGGATCTACAACTTCCTCTTTAATGATAATGTCGATGATTTCTTTGTGACCGTTCGCTTTAACAGTAACCACGCCGCCTCCAGCTGTACCTTCGATCACTTTATCTTTTAATTCCTCTTGAGCTTTTGCCATGTCACGCTGCATTTTTTGCATTTGCTTCATCATATTGTTCATGTTGCCTTTCATCATCGTACAATTCCTCCTTCTTATTCTTCCTCTTCTTTTATCTCAATTAAATCATCGCCAACCAATTTGATCGCCTCTGCGATGAGAGGGTCTTCTGTTTTTTCTTTTTCTTCAGAAGATGGCTGGCCTTGCTGTTGTTCTTTAATGAAATCAGCTTTTAGTTTCTGCCATTCCGGATCCAAAATGGATAGCATGGACAGGTTCTTTCCTATTGTACTATAAACTGCGCTTTCTACATAGCTTCTGTTGTTCTCTTGAGATGCCATCTGACGGTGAATTTCATGCTGGAACGCAAGCAAAAAGATCTGATCTGAACAAGCTACAGGCTCTGCCCCTGAAAGAAGAGCATAAGCACTTACTTTTTCAGAACGTATCTTATCTAAGATCTCGCCCCACATCCCTTTAAGCTGAACAAGATTTGGTTTCTTTGCTTTTTTGAGCATCTCTTTCACTTGCGTTTGTGATGCTCCGCCTTGTCCTCTGATCACTCTTTTCTCTCTTGGAGCTTCTGCTTCGGTTTGTGCAGACGAACCATTAGAAGACCAGCCGCCTTCTTTCATCTTTTTTAGTTCATGTTCTAATTGATCGATTCTTTGCATTAACGGTTCAACAGAAGGATTCCCCGCTTGTGACGAGATCCCTTCTTGTTTTTGATAACAAATCTTGATGAACGTCGTCTCTAAGAAAATCTTAGGATGGTTCGTCCATTTCATCTCTTGCTGTGCGGCATTCAACTGACCGATTATCGAATAGATGTCTTCTGCAGCTGTAGCCTCTGCTAATCGTGCAAAGTCTTCATCCGTTGAGACCCGCTCTAACAGCTCTTCTAATTGAGGTGCCGTTTTATATAGAAGCATATCTCTATAATAGTAGATAAGGTCTCCTAAAAAGCGAACAGGATCTTTTCCTTCATGTAAAAGTTCTGTCGATAACGTAAGAGCTTTCGATACATCTTTTTCTAAAAATGCTTCTGCCATCTCAGAAAGATGTTTTTGTGAGGCTGAGCCAGTTACCGACAAAACATCTTCGACTCTTACCTTATCATCACTGTAGGAGATCGCTTGGTCGAGGAGACTCAATGCGTCACGCATTCCACCTTCTGCTGCTCTTGCAAGCAGTTGAAGAGCTTCTTCATCCACTTCGGTACCGTTAGCGTCGACGATCTGCCTCATTCGTCCGATGATAGACTGTGAAGATATCCGCTTAAAATCAAATCGCTGACATCTAGAAACGATCGTTGCCGGAATTTTATGCGGCTCTGTTGTTGCCAGAATAAAAATAACATGGCTCGGCGGTTCTTCTAACGTTTTTAACAACGCGTTAAATGCACCAGTTGAAAGCATATGTACTTCATCTATGATATAGACTTTGTACGTAACAGAGGACGGCGCAAATTTTACTTTGTCCCGAATATCCCTTATATCATCTACACCTGTATTAGACGCAGCATCGATCTCTAAAACATCAGAAATCGAGCCGTTCGTGATCCCTCTACAAGCGTCACATTCATTACATGGCTCAGAAACCGGAGCCCGTTCACAGTTAACAGCTTTGGCAATAATCTTCGCCGCACTTGTTTTACCCGTTCCTCGTGGTCCTGAAAACAGGTAGGCATGGGAAAGCTTGTCCTGCATCAAGGCATTTTGGATCGTTTTTGTAATGTGTTCCTGCCCGACCATATCTTCAAAGCTCTGTGGCCTCCATACGCGGTAGAGCGCTTGATAACTCATCCCTTTGCCTCCTTTAAATCACTTGCATTCTTTCTATATTATACTGAAACATTACAAAAAACTCACCCCTGAAACAAGGGTGAGTTATTGTTTATATATTAGAATGCCGCGCACCTCTCTTTGGAATAGTCAACCTATGCGTACAAACGCAGTTAGCTCAGTCCAGGTTGCCCCACGGCACACGAAGTGGTCCACTTACTGCTGCTTCCTTCCGGACCTGACAGGGTTCATGGGTCTCCGTTGCGCAGGACCCGGACATCAACACCACTTACGTCCGTCAGACCATACGTTGAACTAGCCGAGGAGAGGAATTCAACCTCGCTACAGCGGATTGCGAGTACAGGGCACCGCTACCTCCCCATCTAGCGCGACAAAGTGTATAACATTGTTAGATGCACAACTAAATGTGCAAGATTTAGTATACTATGTCCTTTTAAAAAAATCAACCGCAGGAGCACTAAAGCTCCTTCCTACGCTCTTCCTTTTCCTTCCTTTTACGATCGCGAAGGTTTCTAAAAAAACGGGAAAGAATCTGACCACATGCTTCACCTTTTACACCGGCCACAACCTCACATTGGTGGTTGAAGCGAGCTTCTTGTAAAAGGTTCATTAAGGTTCCCGCACAGCCTCCTTTAGGATCAACCGCACCGTACACAACACGGCTTACTCTCGAGAGGACAATCGCACCAGAACACATCGCACACGGTTCAAGCGTCACATATAGCGTTGCTCCTTCCAACCGCCAAGCATCCAGTTCTCTACATGCCTCGTCAATGGCTAAGAGCTCCGCATGAGCGATCGCTCTTTGTTCGGCTTCACGCAGGTTATGAGCCTTCGCCACTATACGGTCGTCCATTACTAAAATGGCACCAATAGGAACTTCACCAATATCTGCTGCTTTTTGGGCTTCTTCTAGTGCAAGCTCCATGTAATATTCGTCTTTTTCTAAGGTCTCCATCATTTTCGCTCCAAAGTTTTAGTTGTAAGAGATTATACAAGAGGTTTTGCTAATAATAAAGAAAGGAATGGTTGTATAGATTAAAATTCACTTCCTTTATATAGATGAAACTAGGATTTTTTTATTAAAGCTAAAATGAAAGAGAGAGATCGTTATGGAAAAACCACATCAACACGAGGACAATAAAGTTCCTGTCGCTATGCTTATTATTGACGTGATCAATGACTTTAATTTTCCTGAGGCGCCGCTCTTGTTAAAAACTTCTGCACCAATTGCCGATAAAATTCTTGAATTGAAAAACCGAGCTAAAAAAGAAAACATTCCGATTATATATGTGAACGATAACTTTGGACAATGGCAATCTGATAAGCACAAGCTCGTCGATTATTGCACCACACAATCCGGTGGTGAATTCGTAAAAAAGTTACAGCCTGACGATGACGATTTTTTTGTCGTCAAACCAAAGCATTCTGGATTCTTCTCTACACCTTTATCGACTTTATTAAACGAGCTTGGGATACAAACTTTAATCTTATGCGGAGTAGCAGGTAACATCTGTGTCCTCTTTACAGCGAACGACGCATACATGAGAGGTTTTACTCTTTTTGCACCATCTGATTGTTCGGCTTCTAATATAGAAGAAGATAACGAAAGAGCTTTAATATTGATGGAAAAGACATTAAATGCTGATATAAGCATGAGCAACGATTTAAATTTACGAGCGATCATCGATCAGGCAAAAGAAAACAAACATAAAATGATGTACTAAATAGCATATTTACCATTAAATTTTTACCGATATTCTCACCACCTTTTCCAAACGTATGCTACAATATTCTTTGTCTGTAATTTTTCGTTTGTCATTTATAAGGGAGGAAAAGGAAGATGAGTTCAACCCCCTTTATCGCAGTTGAAGGGCCGATTGGCGTAGGGAAAACATCGCTCGCAAAAGCTATTGCTGAGCACTATAACTTTCAATTATTGAAAGAGATTGTAGAGGAGAATCCTTTTCTCGGAAAATTTTACGACAACATCGATGAGTGGAGTTTTCAAACCGAGATGTTCTTTCTTTGCAACAGGTATAAACAGCTTGAAGAGATTCAAGGGCAGTATCTATCTAAACAGATTCCTGTCGTTTCTGATTATCATATCTTTAAGAACCGTATTTTTGCCGGTCGAACGCTAAAAGACGGTAATCTTCATAAATACATGCAGTGCTTTGATATCCTTACTGAGGATATGCCTGTACCGAACGTGATCATCTATTTAAACGCTAGTCTTGATACGTTGCTGGACCGCGTACGTAAGCGTGGACGTTTCATCGAGCAAAATATGGAGCCGGCGTACTTAGAACAGCTAGCTGAAGATTACGAGACGTTCATGACTGCCTTTAAAAAGCAGCACCCGGAGATTCCTGTACTCTCGTTTAACGGAGATGATTTAGATTTTGTTGCGTATGAAGCGGATAAAGAGAAGATCTTTTCCTTAATCGATGCAACTCTGAAAAAAGGAGAAGTTGCGCGATGAGTAAACTCATACAATACGGAATCCCAAATGATGCTGTCATTACAGTGGCAGGTATGGTAGGTGCGGGTAAATCTACATTTACAAATGCACTTGCTGAAAAATTAAAGTTTCGTACATCCATGGAGAAAGTGGATAACAACCCATACTTAGAAAACTTTTATCATGATTTTAAGCGCTGGAGCTTCCACCTGCAGATCTTCTTTTTAGCAGAACGCTTTAAAGAGCAAAAAAGAATGTTCGATTATGGCGGAGGATTTGTTCAAGACCGTTCCATTTATGAAGACACGGGTATATTCGCTCGTATGCACTTTGATAAAGGCAACATGTCTGATGTGGATTACGAGACGTATACACATCTGTTTGAAGCGATGGTCATGACGCCATACTTCCCGCAGCCTGATTGCTTGATATACTTAGAAGGCTCTCTTGATGATATCTTAGCTCGTATTCAAAAACGTGGACGTAAGATGGAGCAAGAAACACCGGTTTCCTACTGGGAAGAGATGTACGACCGCTATGAAAAGTGGATCGCTTCTTTTAATTCTTGTCCTGTGCTCCGTGTGAATATTAACGACTATGATCTTCGAGACAATCCAGAATCCATCGATCACATCGTAGAAAAGATCGCACAAAAAATTGAAGCGAAACGAGAAGTTCGCTTATAAACATAAAAACCCCGGTTCTCATTCTTATGAGCCCGGGGTTTTGTTTGATTTTATTTCTTCATCCATTCTGGTTTTCCGAAGCCTTCGAACTCCTTATCGATCACTTCTTCAAACTCCTTCGATTCCACTACCTTTTTAATATCTTTTGCAAAAGCAGAATCAACATCTTTCGTGTTCACCACAACACGGTTACGGTACGTGTCGGGCATGTTCTCTAATTGGATCGCATCTAATAAATCCATCTTAGCTGCGAGTGCAAAGTTACCAGGCACAGCTGCAACATCTGCACTTTGAACAGCACGCGGAAGCTGTGCGGCTTCTAGTGGTTTGAACACGAGCTTCTTAGGGTTATCTTTAACATCTTTTTCGGAAGCTGTTAGTTCGTTGATTCCTTCCTTGATGGTGATCAGTTTTGCATCTTCAAGCATGAGCAACGTACGTGCTAAGTTAACAGGATCATTCGGTATTGCGACCGTACTGCCTTCTTTTATGTCCTTAACGGATTTGAATTTCTCAGAATAGAGACCCATCGGTGCTGTAGGAACGATGATAACTTCTGAAAGCTTTAAGTTCTTTTCTTTTGCGAAATTCTCCATGTACACTTTGTGCTGAAAAAGGTTAGCATCAAGATCCCCTTTTGATAAAGCCATGTTTGGTTGAATATAGTCGCTGAATTCAATGACTTTTACTTTATACCCTTTTTTCTCAAGTGAGGGCTTGATGGCTTTGTTGACCATGTCGGTGTAAGGTCCTGCTGTTGCGCCTAAGGTTACTTCTTTATCTTTTGATGCATCTGATGAAGATGAGCATCCTGCTAAACCGAAAGCTAGCAGTGCTGTTAGTAGTGTAAGTATGATTTTTTTCATGTTGATCCCCTTTAAAAATTGTTTTTGCTATTACATGATGTTTTTTTTAGCGGTTGATTTCCGTTCCAGATGCTCCCTTTCCGGGGGGCGTGCGGTGAGCCATCTTATGTATTTTAAGATTTGCTCCTGCGTCTACAAGAATTACTACCGAAGTGAGCTTCCTCGTCGCATGCCTTGCGAGATGTTAATTCATGTAGAAGGCACGCTGATCCCCCAGGAGTCTCGCATCTTGCACTCCAATCAACTTGCCGAGAAGTCTTTTAAACCTAAACCTTTAAAGATAAATTTATCTTCGTCTTACCTTTAGTAAATAAATTTATCGTTTATTCACAGCCTTCGCTGCACCGTCTCCGATGACTTGCATGAGCTGGACGATTACGATTAGTAGGATTACGGTTGTGAGCATGATTGTATTGTCGTATCGGTAGTAGCCGAAGCGGATTGCGAAGTCTCCGATTCCTCCGCCACCGACGATACCTGCCATGGCTGAATAGCCTAGCAAGCTGATTGCTGTTACTGTTATCGCTTGAACGATTCCTGGCTTTGCTTCTGGTAGAAGGACTTCACGGATGATCATCCATGGCGTCGCGCCTACTGCAACGGCCGCTTCAATCACTCCTTTATCGATCTCTCGTAAAGAGGTTTCTACGAGCCGCGCAAAGAACGGGATGGCTGCAACGGATAGAGAAACTGAAGCTGCAGTTGGTCCGATCGTTGTTCCGGTAATGAGCTGTGTTAATGGTAACAACGCGACTAATAAAATGATGAATGGTACAGAGCGGATCAAGTTCACAAGAATGCCCGCTATCTGCTTGATCCACACATTTTCAAATAACAATCCTTTGTCGGTAACAAACAGTATAATTCCTAGAGGTAATCCTACAATTAATGAAACACCAAGTGATATAGCGACCATATATAACGTTTCAAAGAATGCTTTATTCAGATCTGGAAGGATATTCAAAATAGAATCAAGCAACTTTTTTCACCACCTCAAGATTTTCTATGCGACCTTCAATATATGAGATCGCTCGCTTCACTTCTGCCCCTTCACCGACTAGTTCCATGATGAAGATACCAAGCGGTGTTTCCTGAATATATTCGATTTTTCCGTGAAGGATATTCCCTTTTACGTTAAAGTTTTGGAAAAGCTCAGAAACAACAGCCTCTTCTGCAATTGCTCCTTTGAACTGGATCTTAATCACAGTTCCTTTTCTATTTTTCAGAAGAGGTTCTGGCAGATCCATTTGAATTACAGAGCTGATGAACGTTTTTGTGAGCTCTTTTTCTGGATTAGCAAAAATGTTGTACACGTCACCTGACTCGATGATTTCTCCATCCTGCATGATCGCCATTCGGTGGCAGATCTCTTTTACCACTTCCATCTCGTGCGTGATCAACACGATCGTAATGCCTAACTTTTTATTGATGGACTTCAGTAAGGAAAGGATCGATTTCGTCGTGTTCGGATCAAGAGCTGAAGTAGCTTCATCACATAGCAAAACCTTCGGATCATTGGCAAGTGCTCTTGCAATACCTACTCGCTGTTTCTGCCCCCCACTCAGCTGAGAAGGGTACTGATCTTTTTGATTCTCCAATCCCACCATCTTTAAAAGCTCATTTGTTTTATCTTTGATTTCTTCTTTCGTTTTTCCTGCTGCTTTTAATGCGAACGCAATGTTTTCAAAAACGGTCTTCGCACTAATCAAATAAAAGTGCTGAAAGATCATACCGATCTTAAGACGCTCCTCGCGTAACTCCTTTTTCCCGAGCTTCGTAATCGAGATGCCATCGATCTTGATTTCTCCTGATGTTGGTTTTTCCAATAAATTAAGACAGCGCAGCAACGAACTCTTCCCAGCACCGCTATATCCTACAATGCCAAAGATCTCACCTTTGTCGATCGTCAGTGACACATTCTTCACTCCGACGATTTCTTTGCCTTTTACTTTATATAATTTCGTAACGTCATTGATCTCGATCATATGCCATCCCCCTTACAATATAAAAAAGCCCTCTTCATTTCATGGAAGAGGGCGAATAAGTAAACATCGACTTATCTTCCAGAATGAATCATCATTCTGCAGGAAGTAGCACCGTTCCTAATGGAGGTTGCCGGACGTCATAGGGCCTGATCCCTCGGTCTCTCTGAATAAGTATTGCATTATTGAATTAAGTTATAGTTGTCATCATACGCCCTGTCTAAAAGTTCTGTCAATACTAAATTTTATCACTTTAAAGTGTTAGCGCTTACATACGTTGGGATGAATGGTTAAAATATTTTAGGATTTTCTGTCGGTGTTTGAATGCGATTCTTAAAAAGAAAAAATACAACAAAAAACCTCATCCGAGAAATCAGATGAGGTTGAATATGTATATGGAGGAGGTAGAGGGATTCGAACCCCCGCGGGTCGTTAAACCCCTGTCGGTTTTCAAGACCGATCCCTTCAGCCGGACTTGGGTATACCTCCGTGTGACTGACAAGAACTATAATAACATGCTGATAAATATAGTGTCAACGGTTTTCAAAAACTTTTTTTGATTTTTTATTTGTTTCTTTTGTAGGTATGCTTTTACGGTACGTGTTCTTATATTTATTACACGTTCACCGATAAAACAGTGCTTACCACCTGTAGTTCTATGACTTTCAACTGTGAATCCTGAATTTTCACCGCTAGAACTCTTCCCACCACCTGAAAACTTGTTCGGACCACCGATAATGAAGCTTTTACACCCATTAATAGATAAAAGCTGACTCTAAAAGTCCCTTTGGATACCTTTTAAGAGTCAGCTTCTTTCACTGTTTACTTAATTACTTCTTTGTTGCCCATATAAGGACGGAGAACTTCTGGAATGACTACAGTGCCCTCTTCTTGTTGGTAGTTCTCTAAGATAGCAGCTACTGTTCGACCAATCGCAAGTCCAGATCCGTTTAGCGTGTGAACGAATTCTGGCTTCCCTTTTGCATCGCGACGGAAACGAATTTGAGCACGGCGCGCTTGGAAATCTTCAAAGTTAGAGCAAGAAGAAATCTCGCGGTACTCACCATAGCTCGGAAGGTATACTTCGATATCGTACTTCTTAGCTGCTGTAAAGCCTAGGTCAGCTGTACACATGCTGAGTACGCGGTACGGAAGGTTGAGCAGCTGAAGGACTTTTTCAGCGTGTCCTGTAAGCTTCTCGAGCTCCTCATAAGAATCCTCAGGTTTAACGAAGCGAACAAGCTCTACTTTGTTGAACTGATGCTGACGGATCAAACCGCGCGTGTCGCGTCCTGCAGATCCCGCTTCAGAACGGAAACAAGCGCTGTACGCCGCATATGTGATCGGAAGTTCGTCAGCTGTTAGAATCTCTTCTCGGTGCATGTTCGTTACAGGAACCTCAGAAGTTGGAATCAAGAAATAATCTTCTTCACGAATTTTGAACGCGTCTTCTTCAAACTTTGGAAGTTGACCTGTTCCTGTCATGCTCTGACGGTTAACCATGTACGGAGGCAGCACCTCTGTGTAGCCATGCTCATCTTCGTGAAGATCCATCATGAAGTTGATAAGTGCACGCTCTAAGCGAGCTCCTAATCCTTTATAAAAAGCGAAACGGCTGCCTGTCACTTTTGCTCCACGTTCAAAATCAACGATGTTTAGTTCAGTTGCGATATCCCAGTGAGGTTTTGCTTCAAAAGCAAACTCAGGAACATCTCCCCAGTGACGTACAGGTACGTTATCGTCTTCTGTATCACCAACAGGAACACTTTCATGCGGAATGTTAGGCAATGTTAGCATGATGCCGTGAAGATCTTCTTCTACTTGACGAAGCTCTTCATCCATCGTTTTGACCTTGTCACCTACTTCGCGCATCTCTGTGATCAGGTGGTCCGCGTCTTTTTTCTCACGCTTAAATTCTGCTACTTGCTTAGATACTTCGTTACGCTTAGATTTCAAAGCTTCCGTTTCACCAATTAACTCACGGCGGCGCTGATCTAATGCTTCGAACTGATCTAATCCAGATAAGTCTTCACCACGTGCAGATAACTTTTCTTTTACTTCTTCAAAATTGGCACGAACAAATTTTAAATCTAACATGTTTATATCCTCCTTTAGTTTATAAAAAATCACGGTTTTCTTTTGCTTTGCAGCTATTGAGAGTAGTTGACTCCGTTTTTAGGTCGCTCGCTTTCCGCGGGATGTGCGGTGAGCCTCCTAGAAAACAAAAAACTCCCGCCCGCTATCTCTAATAAAAAATTAGAAATAGGGACGAGAGTTAACCCGCGTTGCCACCCTAATTGCAATAGATAATTCTATTGCCGGCTCAATTACATGTAACGGTTCTTCACCGGAAAAGCTTACTTGCGTTTCAGCTCTTCACTCGAGGATGGATTCACAAAACACCTTGATCGGTTTTCACCAGCCACCGACTCTCTAAACAAAGTAATTTTTGCTACTAGTTCCTGTCATTGATTTTTTATAATGATTTTATAGTAATGTACAGCATTTTTGTATTTTATGCAACTACTTCTTTAGCGGTTTGTACCATTTTTACAAAATATTGATGAAGTCGATAGTCGTCCGTCAGCTCTGGATGGAACGCTGCACAAAGGAAATGTCCTTGTTTAGCCGCTACGATTCGATCGTTATGCTTCGAAAGAATTTCCACTTCCGGTCCGACTTCTACGATGAACGGTGCTCGAATAAATACTCCCGTATAATCTTCACCAACGCCATGTATCATCAGCTCCGCTTCAAAACTGTCCACCTGGCGCCCGAACGCATTGCGCTCAACCGTCATATCGATCAGTTCAAGATGTGCTGTATCTTGTCCTTGAATGCGTTTAGCCATCAAGATCAATCCTGCACATGTGCCGAAGACTGGTTTGTTCTGAGCAAACTTCTTTAACGGTTCTAGAAAGTGATATTTATCGATCAATCGTCTCATCGCTGTACTTTCGCCGCCTGGCATCACTAATCCATCAAGGTCTGTTAGTTGATCTACACGCTTTACCGCTACGGCTTCTGCTCCACTTGCTTCAATCGCTGCTACATGTTCGCGTACCGCACCTTGTAAGGCTAATACTCCGATTTTTAGCATGTAATTACCAGCCTCGCTCCTGCATGCGCTCACCGTGAGCTAGTGTAGAGATATCGATGCCTTTCATTGCCGTTCCAAGATCCTTAGATAGTTCAGCGATTAGTTTGTAATCTTGGTAATGAGTTGTAGCTTCTACGATGGCACGAGCAAACTTTTCAGGATTCTCAGACTTGAAGATACCTGATCCAACGAATACGCCGTCAGCGCCAAGTTCCATCATGAGTGCTGCATCAGCTGGTGTTGCGATACCGCCTGCTGCAAAGTTAACGACAGGAAGCTTGCCTGCTTTTTTAATTTGAAGAAGAACTTCGAATGGAGCGCCTAAGTTCTTAGCTTCTGTCATCAACTCGTCTTCACTCATAGCAACCACTTTACGGATCTGTCCTTGGATCATTCTCATGTGGCGTACCGCTTCAACGATGTTACCAGTTCCAGGCTCACCTTTTGTTCGAAGCATAGATGCACCTTCAGCGATACGGCGTGACGCTTCGCCAAGATCACGTGCTCCGCATACGAATGGTACTGTGTAATCGCTCTTCAATAAGTGGAAAACTTCATCTGCTGGAGTTAGTACTTCACTCTCATCGATATAATCAACACCCATCGCTTCAAGAACACGCGCTTCAACGATGTGTCCGATACGGGCTTTCGCCATTACGGGAATAGAAACAGCATTCAGAACTTCTTCTGTGATTGTAGGATCTGCCATACGCGCTACTCCGCCTGCAGCACGAATATCTGACGGAACACGCTCAAGTGCCATTACTGCTACCGCTCCTGCAGCTTCAGCAATACGAGCTTGCTCTGCGTTTACAACGTCCATGATGACGCCGCCTTTTTGCATTTCTGCCATTCCTCTTTTAACACGTTCAGTACCTGTTTTTAACATGCTTACTACCCCCTGAATTATATGTGTTATAACAACAATTTTCGGTTGTTTTAAGATAAAACTAGTATTCTCATCTATTTTATCGCAAATCAAAAAAATCGCAAGCTCTCTCTATTTTCTGAAAAAAAGAAGTTCTTCAGCATGTGCTAAAGAACTTCATGAATTCCTATAAAATTAAAACCAGCCTTTAACCATATCAACGGCACCGGACCAAAGTCCCCCGAAGAATCCGCCAACACCACGTAAAGCGAGGACGAACCAGTTTGCTTTTTCAACGGATTGTGTGGTTACTACTTCAGTTTTGCCTTTTGTTTCTCCATCGAGCAGGTAGCCATAGTCTTCTCCACTGCCTGTATACTCAACATTGATATGACCGACAACCTCACCTTTTTTAACAGGTGCAGTCAGTTCGCCTTCTTTTGTCATCTTCTTCTTATCCATAACAAATTTAGGCTTATAGTTTTCTTTTTCTCCTCTTTTAATCACCATGGAAAGAGGTTCTTTTGTAGCAACTTTAACTTCTTTTTCCTTACCTTTTACGACAGGAACTGTTTTGTTGCTCTTTACTTGATAGTTATCTGGTAGAATCTGCTCTTTTTCAAAGTTTGCAAATCCAAAATCAAATAATTTTTTCGTTTCTTTGAATCGATCTAAACGAGTATCTGTTTTCATAACCACTGAAATGAGGCGAGTATCTCCCTTTTTCACTGTACCTGTAAAACAGTTACCAGCAAGATCCGTTGATCCTGTTTTTAATCCGTCTACTCCCTCATAGCCACTATTGAGCTCAGGAAGCATCCAGTTCCAGTTCTCCATCTGAATTTCATCATCGGTGCCCTCGCGGAATTTCAAACGTGGAACACTCGCTGTTTCTAATACTTCTGGATGATCTTTAAGTAAGTTGTAAGCTAGAATAGCAGTAGCACGAGGACTCATCATGTTCTCGTCTGTTTCACTGCCTGAATTATGGTTGCCAAACAGGTCTTTATTATTTAGGCCTGTAGAGTTAACAAAGTTAAAATCTTTCATGCCTAGTTCTTTCGCCTTGGCATTCATCTTTTTAACGAACTCACCTTCTGAGCCCGCGATTAGTTCAGATAATGCGATCGTTGCTCCATTAGCCGAATAGATCGCCATCGCTTGGTATAACTCACGAACTGTATATTTTTCATCTACACGTAAAGGTACGTTCGATAACGTTCGATTTTGAGAAATCTTATGGGCATATTCAGAAATACTCGTTTTCTGATCCCAAGATATCTTTTTCTTGTCAATGGCTTCTAGTAATAGGTATTCGGTCATCATCTTACTCATACTTGCAGGAGCGAGTAACTTATCAGCATTTTTCTGATATAATATTTTCCCCGTTTCTGCATCCACAAGTATAGCCCCTTCAGCCGCTACATCTAAAGACGGTGCCGCACTTGCTGACTTTGAAAATCCTAATAAACTCGTCGTAAAAAATGAAAAAATCAGTGTCACCACTAAAAGTTGTTTTATCTTGCTGTTCAAAAAACTGCACCTCCAAACCCATTTACACACAAAAGTTATTGTACCATACACATTTTCAAAAAAATAGACAGAGGTTATACCTCTGTCCTAAAAATGTGTCTTTAGACTGAATAATTTGGTGCTTCTTTAGTAATTTGAACTTGATGCGGATGACTCTCACGAAGACCAGCACCCGTGATTTTTACAAAACGGGAATCATTTTGAAGCTCATCGAGCGTAGCTGTTCCACAATAACCCATACCTGAACGGATACCACCGATCAACTGATAAATCGTATCAGCTAGTGGTCCCTTATAAGGTAAGCGTCCTTCGATACCTTCCGGAACAAGCTTCTTATTATTTTCCTGGAAATAGCGGTCGCTGCTTCCTCGCTCCATCGCTCCGACAGAACCCATGCCGCGATACACTTTAAATTGGCGTCCTTGGAAGATTTCACGCTCTCCTGGACTCTCAGATACACCTGCAAGCATACTGCCCAGCATTACAGCATGTCCGCCTGCTGCGATCGCTTTAACGATATCTCCAGAGTATTTGATACCACCATCTGCAATGATCGGTACTCCATACTTCTTCGCTTCGGTTGCACAATCATAAACGGCAGTTACTTGTGGAACACCTACACCGGCAACAACACGAGTTGTACAGATCGATCCAGGTCCAATTCCTACTTTCACAACGCTTGCTCCTGCTTCAATTAAATCACGAGTAGCTTCTGCTGTAGCAACGTTACCTGCAATGATCGTTAATTTTGGATAAGCCTCTCTAACTTCACGAACTTTTTGCAGAACGCCTTCAGAATGACCATGAGCTGTGTCGATCACGATTACATCCACACCGGCATCAACTAACTTCTCAACGCGAAGTAGTGCGTCCTTCGTAACACCTACTGCAGCGCCTACTAATAGACGACCTTGTGAGTCTTTTGCAGAGTTCGGGAATTCGATTACTTTTTCAATATCTTTAATGGTAATCAAGCCTTGAAGCGTACCTTCATCGTCCACGAGTGGAAGCTTTTCAATCTTATATTGCTGAAGTGTCTTTTCAGCTTCTTTTAACGTAGTGCCTACAGGAGCAGTCACTAAATTTTCTTTTGTCATCACGTCTGAAATCTTAATGGAATAATCTTGTACGAAACGTAAATCACGGTTCGTCAAGATACCTACTAATTTTTTATCTGCATCAACGATTGGCACACCGCTGATACGATACTTGCCCATCAGATGCTCAGCGTCAAATACTTGATGTTCAGGTGTCAGGTAGAACGGGTCTGTAATTACGCCGCTTTCAGAACGTTTAACACGGTCGATCTGTTCTGCTTGTTCTTCAATAGACATGTTCTTGTGTACAATTCCTAAACCGCCTTGTCGTGCCATAGCGATCGCCATGTTTGCTTCTGTTACTGTGTCCATACCAGCACTGATAATCGGAATGTTCAATTGAACCGTATCAGATAACCTCGTTTTAATCGAAACATCACCAGGCAGAACTGACGATTTTGCTGGAATTAATAACACATCATCAAAGGTCAAACCTTCTTTTGCAAACTTATCTTGCCACATACCTTAACCACCCCTTCAAATTTATCTTCCTGAAAAATATTATTTGTAGATTATCAACTGGGTACACTAGTGTCAAGGAATACAAAATATGTTCGATTTTTCAAATAATTTACGAAGAGAGGAATGACGAAGAAATGATGACGCAACAAGACCCTTGGGCTTTATTCGATATGTTCTTTTCCTCTCAAAAATCACAGCAATTCTTAAGTAAACAATACGACCAGCTACATCTTGAAGACAGCAACGGTAAAAGTTTTGATAATACATATGGGTTTATTTACTATATCGAGCACGGAAAGAAATATTATAAACTTGCCGATCAAGCACCTATGGAGCTAAAGCCTGTTCTCCTCTTTTACGGCATGACTCAGCTTATGAAGGCATGCATATTGTGTAGCGATCCTGATTACCCGGATTCAAGTGCAGTTCTTGCACACGGACTCTCTACAAGAAAAAGAAAGAAAAGAAGTTATGAATTTCTTTATGATGAGGTAAAAGTACAAAAGACGGGTCTGTTTAATCATTTTTGTGAAAAAGTGTTTCACATGAAACATATTGAAGGAGAAAAATTCACGATGATCTCTCTTCTTCAAACAGTGCCAGAATTATGTCCTTTATTTAAACAAATGAATGGAGATGTTCAACTCGTTAAAATGGATAAGAAAAATGATACAACATTTTATCTTCCGAAGCACGTTAACGATCATCTACATATGTCATTAGAAAGATTTAATGAATACATGAACGGCTTGTTTCCGTCGAAGTTTTCTTTTGTTTTGAGTGGTAGGGACGATAAGATGCAGCTTGTTTTTGAGGCGAATGAATCGTTACGACCGTTTGATTGCTTTCCGTTATCGTATCAACTTCAAGATAACACGTACTACCTACCTGTTAACCGTGATCTGCTGCAATCTCCTGAGCTTAACGAGTTTATGGTGCACTATGTGATCCTCTACAACTTAAGTATGTTGAGCAGATACGATACCGAATGGTGGAGCGAACTTTTTCATACGTATACTTCAGAAGAATTACCCTATATCCAACAGTTCTTAAACATTACAGCACAAAAGATCCCATACCTTTTCGGGGTTATGCTGCAGATGAAGAATTGAGTATGATTTTGAGTTGGTTGTAGTATCGTTTTGCGATCGGATGAAAATGTCGTAAATCGGATAAAATTGTTTATCCGTGAAATTATGAAGCTTATCCGTGAATATATGGAGGATTACCGTGAATAAAATCACGATTACCGTGAAATTATGTGCGGTGGAGTTGATAGAGAGAGCTGATTAGGGGTTTTGCGTGTTGCTTCTGAGGTGTTTATGTTGGTTTTTAGCTTGGGTGTTGTTTGTGGGAGCTGCTTGAGGGGCTTTTGGGATGGATTTTGGAGCTTTTACTGAAGAATATCGCGAGGTGGAAGATGGCTGTGGCCATCTTCTTCGTATTTTGAGGGTTTTGAGGGGGTTTGAAGCGTTAAAGAGTGCGTCCCGCGAATACCACAATGGGTATCTGCTAGTCCTAATTAAGTCTAAATAAGAAAAATTAAGTCAAAATGAGAGCGAATTAAGTCGGAACGGACCTCTATTAAGTCTAAAAACAAGAATAAAGGCGGTTCGCTAAATCTCGACAACCGCTCTCAGCCCGAACCAAGCGCTATACCCCCTAGCCTTCCATCCCCAGCCCCCATAATCAGAAGTTTGGCAATCGCCAAACCACCTTTCTTCTTTTCTATCTTTTAAAAAACACAAAAAAA
>NZ_JACZDV010000010.1:0-28740 GCF_015903845.1 Fictibacillus sp. 26RED30 | reverse complement strand
AAATACGAGCGCCATATGAAAAATACGAGCGCCATATGAAAAATACGAGCGCCATACGAAAAATACGAGCGCCATATGAAAAATACGAACGCCATATGAAAAATACGAACGCCATATGAAAATACGAGCGTCATATGAAAAATACGAACGCCATATGAAAAATACGAGCGCTATATAAAAAACACCGCGCTTAATAAAAACTCATTGTGTAAGCTTATAAAAAATTCATAAGAGAAAAGGTAAAAGATATTTTCTATTTTTATAGGTTCCTGTGTAAGATAAATCTAATGTCCTTAATATTCTTTTGGCAACATGTCTAGAAGGTACCTGAAGAAAGTCACAAAATTGTTTGTTTGTAATTGTAGGGCCAAAAAGCAATGCGAAATCTTCTAATGTGGCGAGATGAAGATCTTCAGATTGAAAGTTACATCTTGAGCAGTGCCATTTTCCATATTGACGCACAACCGGCAAATAAAAACACTCCGTACAATAAACGCCCTTGATGATATCTTTTTCTTCAATCCCATACCTTTTGAGAAGATCAGGGTTTTCAGGACAATGATGTCGAACAATCAATTTGGAGAGTTTAGTGACCTCTTTTATCGTCAGCTTCTCGTCCGTATACATCTTATCAATCATCTTAATTTTCTCCTGCAAATAGGGACTATGAGTAATATAATGAAGGACATCTTTATTTGAGGGAGGGGCTTTAATAATGGTTCTCGGATTGCTCATCACAACCAGTGAGCGAACAGGGATTGGAGGTATTCGGTTTTTTATCATCCATTCAATAAGGTGAGATTGTTGGCGCTTTACTTGGAAAATAGGATTCCGAAAAGCTTCTTCGGATCCATCATCTTTTACTCTGATGACTTGGTTGAGATGGTCAAAAACCAAGGTTCCAGTAATGTATTTCACTTCGAGGTTTAAGAGATAACGAGGGGAGAGAAGCAGGGTGTCGATCTGGAAATAACTTTCATGCGCTGTAAGCCTCAGGTCATGCATTACAGAAAAGTCCCGAAAAGGTTTTAAAAAGTAGTCATTCGACTGCTCACCAAAATGTCCAGCTAACCTTCCGCTTAATTCATCTTCCATGGTTAAATATTTGGGATGAAGCTTAATCACTCGTCGTTGCATAACTTCAAGCTTTCTTATCCTTATAGACTTTCCGCGATCTTTAACTAACATATACGACCTCCTTTTTAAAAACATTCTCTGACCATCCTAGCTTCACCTTCTTTATTACTACAAATAAACACAAAAAAACAGCCCCGTTAAGAGACTGTTTACAATATAATTATCTAACCTGCCCGTCACCAGTCATACGATATTTAATCGTCGTTAGTGCTGGTAGACCCATTGGACCACGAGCATGTAATTTTTGCGTGGAAATACCGATCTCAGCACCGAACCCAAGCGCTGACCCATCAGTGAAGCGGGTAGACGCGTTATGGTAAACGGCAGCTGCGTCAACACTGTTTAAGAAAGCAACGGCATTCTCTGCATTTTCTGTCACGATCGCTTCTGAATGCTTTGTGCCATAACGTTCAATATGAGAGACAGCTTCTTCGACAGAACTAACTACTTTAACTGCTACAGCCAAACTTAAATACTCTTCAGCCCAATCCTTTTCATTGGCTGGTATCACATCCGGTAATAACTCTGCTGCTTTTTCATCGCCATGCACTTCAATACCGTACTTTTCAAAAAGAGCAGTTACTTTTTCCGCATGCTCATTCAACCATGCTTCATGAAAAATGAACGTCTCTGCAGCATTACAAACTGCTGGTCGATCTGTTTTAGCATTCTCCATGATTGCGAGAGCTTTATTAGCATCAGCGAACTGATCAATATAAATGTGACAATTGCCGACACCTGTCTCTAAGACGGGCACCGTAGCGTTCTCGACAACCGTTTTAATCAGATTACCGCCACCACGAGGAATTAACACATCGATATGCTCCTTCATCGTAAACAATTGACCCGCCGCTTCGCGATCTGTAGATGCGATAAATTGAACAGCATCTTCTGGAATTTTAGTTGCTGCTAATGCTTTATGAATGACAGATACAATAGCTGAGTTTGAGTGTATAGCGTTTGAACCGCCTTTTAGTACGATGGCGTTTCCAGACTTTAATGCAAGTCCAGTCGCATCAACTGTTACATTTGGTCGTGCTTCATAAATCATACCAATTACACCTAAAGGTACACGAACTTGCTCTACGTTTAATCCGTTTTCTAGTGTCCAGTCAGACAAGATTTCACCTACAGGATCCTTTAACTTCACAACCTCGCGTAGTCCGTTTGCAAACTCTTTAACGCGATCTTCTGTTAAACGCAAGCGATCCATCAAGGCTTCTGAAAAATTATTTTCCTTCCCGTTAACTAAATCTTTCTCATTCTCTTCTAAGATGTAATCTGTTTCTCTTTCTAACGTATCTGCAATCACAAATAATGCTTCGTTCTTTTCTTTTTCACTAAGCAGTGCGAGCTTTTTTGAAGCTTCCTGTGCTAACTTTGCTTGGTCTTTCACATCGATATTTTTGGTTGTACTTTTAAAAGTACTCATCCAACGCCTCCTTGTATTTTTAAATCTCACATTTTCGTAACGATATATTAGTGAATGGGAACTGCCAAACGAGTGTGGCAGACTAAATCGTTGTTATTGATGGCTTCTTCAGGTCCTACATCAGCTAGCTCGTCTCGAGAGATACCTTTAATCTTGATTAACTGTTTAGAAGAATAATTTGAAACACCAAGACCAACTTCATTTCCATCTAAATCTTTAATACGAACCACAGACCCTTTTTTAAAATGACCACTTACGTAGCGAATGCCTGTAGGATAAAGGCTTTTGAGCTCATCAATGCCTTGTTTAGCTTTATTTGAGACCACAATTTCACCTTCTGGACCAGAATGGAAAGCAATCCATTGACGCTTCGTATCCAGGTTGAATTCATTTTTACCAGGGACAAAGTATGTTCCTCTAGCTTTGCCGATGACTGCTTTGTGAATGATATCTGGTGATGTTGCATTCCCAAGGAAAGATGAAATGCCAGATGCCATCGCAATTTTAACTGCATCGATCTTTGAACGCATGCCGCCTGTACCCACTGCACTTCCGGGTTCTCCTGCAGATTCCTCAATTTCTGGTGTGATTTCACTAACTTTTGTTAGGAGTTTTACATCAGGATTTTTTCGAGGATCATCCGTGTACAGGCCATCGATATCAGAGAGAATGATGAGCTGATCGGCATCCACAAGTCCTGCCACTTTAGCAGAAAGGGTGTCGTTGTCACCGAACTTAAGTCTTTCTACTGTAACTGTGTCATTTTCATTGACGATTGGTATGATTCCGCGATCTAAAAGAACGTTGATTGTATTTCGAGCGTTATGATACCGATCACGATCAGAAAAGTCGCTTCTCGTAATTAAGATCTGTGAAGCGGTATAACCGTGAGAAATAAAGCGTTCAGAGTAAGATTCCATTAATAAACCTTGTCCTATTGATGCAGCCGCTTGTTTTTCGGCTAGGGAAGTCGGACGGTTCAAACAACCTAAACGTCTATACCCTGCGGCAACTGCGCCTGAAGATACGAGCAACACCTCGTGTCCTTCATCTTTCAATTTCACGACCTCATCAACAAGTCGCTCTAATTTATGTCTACTAATATCACCAAGTCTACTCGTTAAAGAACTAGATCCAATTTTAATAACAATTCGTTTGTTTTTTGATTCATTTAATATCATATGTGTTAAAAATCACTCCTGTTTTGTAAGTTATATCTACTCATTTTCCGATCAAAATTTCAACGGTAACGAGTATAACATGGTGAGATTTAAACACAACAGGTATTGATGAGATAGTGTAGAAAACAAGCAAAAAGTGAAGAAAACAGAAGAAAAACGGGATATATAGGTTATAGGAGATGAGGGGGTACTAGACAGTGATAGGGAAGAGTATATCAGGATATTTGAATGAGAAAAAATACCAATAAATGCAAAAACCCCTCTAAAAGAGGGGATTAAAATTTAAATTAATATTTAGCTTTTTCCATCTTGCGCTTCGCCAAATATGGACGGCCCCATACGATGTATGCTGCATAATGAGCAAAAACAACGTTTGCGATGAATACGGTGATGAAGAAACTGTGAACGAATAAGCTTAAGCTATCATTAGCCATGAATAACACAACGTAAGTCCATAAAAGGGCGATGAACGGCGTTTGCCATAAGGCTAACTTACGACTATCATTCCATAAGAATAATGGCGTGGCAGTCGCTACGAATAAGTAAACCATAAAAACATCCATTACTAATCAACCCCTTGAAGTATTGTTTGCGCTTACAATTTTGACGAATTAGCGTCTAAATTGTGAACGATTTGTTACAATTAGTATACCACAATATCAGGAAAATGCTACATGGATTTGTACATTTTTTTGAAAATTCAAGTATTAATACTAAAAAAAGAACCCGTAGCCTATGTAGGACAGCGGGTTCTTAGTCTATGAATTTAAAAGGGATAACGCCAGAATCTTTCATTTTTTACCCAAGCCAACATGGCAGGATCTTTATCAACGCTATCAACAAGCCATTGTGTTTGAGATCGATGTGCTTTGATGCAGTTCATTTTTTCTTCAAAAACATCAGAGATATCAGTCACTACATGTGGAGCTCCTAGGTCGGCCTCAGAGTTTTTTGCAAAAGCGACACATAATAGTTCCGGACGATCCATCTCAGGCATGCTTCCTACCGCACGCACAACAGCTCTTGCTGTCGCCTCATGGTCAGGGTGCACGCTATATCCTGGATAAAATGTGATGATACGCGTTGGTTTTACCTCGTCAATGACAGCTAAGAACTGATCAGCTAAAAACTTCTCATCTTCAAATTCTACTGTTTTGTCACGGAACCCGAATTGTCGCAGATCTTGAATGCCTACTGCGGCACATGCATCCTCAAGCTCTTTTTGGCGGATAAGAGGAAGCGATTCACGAGTAGCGAATGGTGGATTTCCCATATTTCTACCCATCTGACCGAGCGTTAAGCAGATATAAGTAACGGGTAAGCCTTTCTTTGTATGTTGTGCAATCGTCCCGGACACCCCGAATGCTTCATCATCTGGGTGGGGGAAGATCACGAGTAAATGATCATCCAATTATATAACCTCCTTATACGTCAAATGGGGAAGAACTAAGTTGAAGAGCTACTGCAAGTCGACCTTCAGCATCATGGCCGGCCATTAATAATCTTCCCTCTGAGTCGATTTCCCAATGTGTTAACCCTTCTGCATAAATCCAACCTAGCTCAATTTTCAAGCCAACACGGTATGGACCGCTCCCCATGATTTTTCCTGATAATGGTGTTACTTTACCGTTTCGAATATATGCGTTAACGGTTAGAACACTTTCGTTATTATGATTGGCATAAGCACCATTGGTTGTTTCTAAATGTAGATAAAGTTCTTTTCCAATAAGCTGATCCAGTGTTTCCTGGACTTCGTTGGTCTGTATGAGCTGCATATCTTCACACTCCAGTGCAGAATAGATGTACTTATTATAATTCAAATTCTAAAATAACGTGTATGATATGCCTATCATTTTGTAAACCTCGAAGATTTTTGGAAGGTAGTTGATTTCCGCTCCAGGTGCTTCGCTTTCCGCGGGGCGTGCGGTGAGCCCCCTTGCCGCTCTGCACCCTAAGGGGTCTCACCTGTCTAGTTGCAGTGGCTAGCCCCTCGAGGTCAAAAGTTAAATGGTAATGAAGGCAAAAAGCGCCTTCCTAGCCCATTCACCTTTTGCTTGTCGGGGCTGAACGAGCCACTTCCACTTTTCGGTCTGACCGCTCGTCCCGCAGGAGTCTCGCTCCTTGCGCTCCAATCACTTTGGCATTGAAGCAAAAAACATAAATCATTAAGTTAGTTTGTTTTAAAGACTTGAACAACGTTAGTGGGTCCACACATGATGTCGAATCCGATTAGCAGTCCCAAAATATTTATAGAATAAAAAAAGACCAATCTAAAACGATCAGTCTTCACTAAAAATTATTTGTTTAATTTATCACGGTAAGCACCATGCCATGTTGGTCCTACATATTGGTTAATTTCGAACCCTGCTGCGATGGCTTCTGTAATGAAATCTTTTGCTGTTAAGATAGCTTCTCGGACTGGCTTTCCTTTAGCAAGTTCTGCTGTAATCGCTGCTGAGAATGTGCATCCTGCGCCATGCGTCCACGTTGTTTCAATTCTTTCAGATTCTAAAACTTCAAATTCTTGTCCATCATAAAGAACGTCAACGGCATTTTCGTGTTCTAATTTAGCGCCGCCTTTAACGATTACATACTTTGCGCCATTTGCTTGAATCTTATGAGCAGCTTCCATCATCTGTTCAACAGTTGTGATTGGTTCCATCCCAGCAAGTTGTGCAGCTTCAAATAGGTTTGGCGTTACAACCGTCGCTTTAGGTACCAAAACATTTTGAAGTGTGCTAGCGAGTTCAGGGTGAAGGGGTTCTGCACCTTTACAAACCATAACAGGGTCAACTACAACGTTTTGAAGATCGTGTTTTTCAATCAGATCCGCAGTTATCTCGATAGCTTCAATTGAAGCAAGCATGCCTGTTTTAAGTGCATCAACACCGATTCCGGAAACAACCGTTTCTAATTGTGCTTTAAAAAGATCGTTAGGAAGCAAGAACACTTCATGAAACCATTCACGATGTGGGTCTTGTGCGACCACAACATTTAGAGCAGTCATTCCGTATACGCCTAACTCTTGAAATGTTTTTAAATCTGCTTGAATACCAGCTCCACCGCTTGTATCGGATCCTGCAATCGTAAGTGCTTTTTTAGGTGACATCATAAAATCTCCTTTATTCTCGTTTCTCTATATGTAACAGATTATAGCAAAAAATAAGGAGAAAAGAAAAAGTAGCTTACCTCGGTAAATTCCACCAAGTAATCGAAGTGATTGACATATTTGTATATACAGGTTAAATTATTTTGTATGATATGTATATACAAGTTTAGTTTTTATGAAAACGCTTAGACACATTAAAGAAGTGAACAAGTTTTCATTGAATGTTAATTAAGGGTATAGAGTTATATCACTTTTTTTATCAAATGAAATGGAAACGGTTTCTAGGAGGGAACAGAATGAGTAAAATACGCGAATCAGCTGAACAAATCGTCGAAGCTCTCGGCGGTAAAGAAAATATATCAGCAGCTACTCACTGCGTGACGCGCCTTCGTCTTGCTCTTAAGGATGAAGGAAAAGTAGACGAGAAAGCTCTGGAGAATATTGATCTCGTTAAAGGTTCTTTCTCAACAAACGGCCAATATCAAGTCGTCATTGGGCAAGGAACAGTAGACAAAGTGTACAACGAGTTCATTGATATTACGGGTACAGGGCGCGCGTCTAAAGAAGACATTAAGGATGAAGCGAGTAAGAAGCTTAATCCACTTCAACGCGCGATAAAAGCGTTAGCAGATATTTTTATCCCGATTCTTCCTGCAATCGTAACGGCAGGTCTATTGATGGGGATCAACAATATTCTGACTGGTCCAGGTATTTTTTATGATAAGAAATCATTCATTGATGTTCACCAGAACTGGGCTGATCTTGCTGGAATGATTAACTTGATCGCCAATACTGCTTTTGTGTTCTTACCTGGTCTGATCGGTTGGTCAGCAGTTAAAAAGTTTGGCGGTAGTCCATTACTCGGTATCGTTCTCGGACTTATGCTTGTCCATCCTGATCTTTTGAACGCATGGGATTATGGGAAGACAAAGGATATTCCAATATGGAACTTATTTGGTCTACCGATTGAAAAAGTAGGTTATCAAGGTCAAGTATTGCCCGTTCTAATCGCGTCTTACTTTTTAGCGAAAATCGAACTTTTCTTAAAAAAGCGTATACCTGATGCTTTGCAACTATTATTGGTAGCTCCGATCACATTACTAGTAACAGGATTTTTAGCGTTTATCGTTATCGGACCGATCACGTTTACGATCGGTAATAGTATTACGGACTTTTTCGTATCCATCTTTGATAACTTTGCATGGCTAGGCGGGTTGATCTACGGTGGTTTCTACTCATTGCTTGTTGTTACTGGTATGCACCATACGTTCTTAGCAGTCGACCTGCAGCTTATTTCAAATACAGGTGGTACTTTTCTGTGGCCGATGCTTGCACTATCAAACATTGCACAAGGTTCTGCAGCACTTGCGATGTTTATGGCAACACGTGATGAAAAGCTTAAAGGGCTCGCTGGAACGTCAGCATTATCAGCATATCTGGGAATCACTGAGCCAGCGATGTTTGGAGTGAACTTACGCTTCCGTTATCCGTTCATCTTCGCGATGATTGGTTCTGCAATTGCTGGAATCGTGATTACAGTTGCGGGCGTTCGTGCGTCATCTATTGGCGTTGGAGGTATACCTGGTTTCCTTTCAATCTTACCAGGAAGCTGGGGATCATTCTTTTTCGGTATGGGAATCGCACTTGTCGTACCGTTTGTATTAACGTACCTTTATGCAAAAGTAAAAAAATCTAAGTAAGACAATTAAACAAAAACGACCGGGATAGCAACATTTTATTTCCGGTTGTTTTCATTACTAAATATGGCGGTGAAAGTATGAAGAAGGAACCATGGTGGAAGCGATCTGTTGTGTATCAGATCTACCCAAAGAGCTTTAACGATACGACAGGAAACGGAACAGGAGATATCGACGGAATCATTGAGAAGTTAGATTATCTTAAAGACTTAGGAGTAGACGTATTATGGCTAACTCCGATCTATGACTCTCCTCAACGAGACAACGGCTATGACATTCGAGACTATTATAAAATCTTTGAAGATTATGGGACGATGGAAGACTTTGATCGTCTGCTTCAAGAGGCACATCAAAGAGATTTGAAGATCATTATGGATATCGTAGTGAACCATACAAGTACAGAGCATGAATGGTTTCAACAATCACGCTCATCAAAAGACAATCCTTACCGTGACTTTTATATTTGGAAAGATTCTGTTGAAGGTGGAGAACCATCTAATTGGATTTCAAAATTTGGTGGATCGGCTTGGAAGCTTGATGAGGAAACAGGTCAATACTATCTCCATTTATTCGATGTGACACAAGCGGATTTGAACTGGGAAAACAATGAAGTTCGTCAAAGAGTTTATGAGATGATGAACTATTGGTTTGAAAAAGGCGTGGATGGCTTCCGCTTAGATGTAATCAACCTGATTTCAAAAAACCAAGATTTCCCTAACGATGATGGCTCCATAGCACCAGGAGATGGACGGAAATTCTACACAGATGGCCCGCGCGTGCATGAATACATGCAAGAGATGAACAAGGAAGTGTTCTCAAAATATGATGTCCTCACAGTAGGTGAGATGTCATCCACAACGATAGATAACTGCATCAAGTATACGAATCCTGACCGAAACGAATTAAGCATGACATTCAACTTTCATCATTTAAAGGTCGATTATCCGAATGGTGAGAAATGGAGTATAGCTGATTTTGATTTTCTAAAATTAAAAGAAATTCTTTCGACATGGCAAGTTGAGATGCATAAAGGCGGTGGGTGGAACGCGTTATTCTGGTGCAACCACGATCAGCCACGAATCGTTTCACGTTACGGTGATGATGGTGAATACCGTGTACAATCAGCCAAGATGCTTGCGACTGCGATTCATATGATGCAAGGAACGCCTTATATCTATCAAGGTGAAGAGTTCGGGATGACAAACCCTAAATTCACGAAGATCGATCAGTACCGTGATGTTGAGTCGTTAAACATGTTTAACCTATTAAAAGAAGAAGGCAATAGTGAAGAAGAAGTACTAGAGATTCTTAAACATAAATCACGTGATAATTCTCGTACTCCTGTTCAATGGAATGATAGTGAAAATGCTGGGTTCACGACAGGAGAACCTTGGATACCGGTTGCGTCTAACTATAATGAAATCAATGCCGAAGCAGCTGTAAATGATGAGAACTCTATTTTCTATCATTATCAGAAGCTCAATCATTTAAGGAAAGAACAAGATATAGTAACATACGGGGATTATGAGTTAATCCTAGAGGATCATCCTGATATTTTTGCGTATGTTCGTAACGCAGAGAATGGTGAAAAACTTCTTGTCGTGAATAACTTCTATCGTAAGAACACAGATTTTGAATTGCCAAAATCCATTGATCTTACAGGTCTATCTGCGGAAGTGTTGATCAGTAACTATGAGGGAACACCTACAGATCTTTCTTCATTTTCATTACGGCCGTATGAATCTATCGTTTTTCACTTGAAAAAATAATGCTACACTAATTATG
This sequence comes from Fictibacillus sp. 26RED30, assembly GCF_015903845.1. Taxonomy (NCBI): domain Bacteria; kingdom Bacillati; phylum Bacillota; class Bacilli; order Caryophanales; family Fictibacillaceae; genus Fictibacillus; species Fictibacillus sp. 26RED30. Next base: position 18,399 of record NZ_JACZDV010000010.1, on the reverse strand, counting down.
GTGAATAATGATGAGAAAAAATAAATTTCAAGAAATCTATCAGGAAATATCTGATCAAATTCAAGAGGGTGTCTTAAAAGCCAATACTCAGCTTCCCTCCGAGCACGATCTAGCAGACCAATACGAAACATCGAGGGAAACTGTAAGAAAGGCACTAAACCTTTTATCACAAAATGGCTTTATACAAAAAATCCGTGGTAGGGGATCAATCGTTCTAGAAACAAATAAGTTTAGCTTTCCTGTTTCGGGATTGGTAAGTTTTCAAGAGTTGTCAGAGTCCATGGGGAAAAACAGTGTAACGACTGTTCATGAATTTGGCTTGATAGAGCCTGATGCGTTTCTTCAACAGCAGCTTCAAACAAAGTCTGAAGAGCTAACATGGAAAGTCATTCGATCACGACAGCTTGATGGAGAGCGCATCATTTTGGACAAGGATTACTTCTTGAAAAAATACGTACCCAAGCTCACGAAAGAAATTGCTGCACAGTCCATTTACGCTTATTTAGAGCATGAGTTGGGACTGAAAATCAGTTTTGCAAAAAAGGAGATTGTCGTGGTAGATTGTACAGAAGAAGATAAGAAGTTGTTGGATCTTGGTACTTTCGAGCATATTGTCGTTGTAAAAAACTATGTGTACCTGGAAGATGCGAGCCTCTTTCAATACACAGAATCTCGCCATCGCCTAGATCGCTTCCGATTTGTGGATTTTGCGAGGCGGGGAAGATGAATGATAGCAGGAGATTTACACAGAATACCGCAGAGGAATTAAAATCCTCTGCGGTTTTTTGTGACTAAAATCCATTAGGACCATCACCGCTATTCCAATGACTGCCAACTTCACCTTGTCGTACACGAGGATCAACGTTATTGGTATGTTTATCATTTCTTTTCTTTCTTCTATAATCTATGATAAATGCTAATGCTAAAATTCCGATGATGAATGGTAGCAACCACCACAAAGTAATACCCCCTTTTATTAAAGTGATTTCACCTTAGAATTAATTTATATCGCCAACATAAGTAGGTCCGTTGTATTTTGAAAAGCTCTTTTCCTGAATCAATGGAATGATTTCATGGGGATAATAATTATACTCTAAGAGCCGATCGATCGGCAGCCACTTGATGGCTAATTGAGTAGAATCTGGAGATAGCGGCTGAAAACGTGATGGAACCTTTTCTAAGAAAGCTTCAAAGATATGCTCTACAATATGTATTCGGTCCTCCTCTTTTTGATTCACAACGTGATTTTTGCTAATGAATTCCCGAATCCACAACAATGGACCAACTTCTACTTTTACACCTAGTTCTTCTAAGCATTCTCGAATCACAGCGTCTGATAAAGATTCATTAAAATCCTGTCCACCACCTGGTATAACATATTTTGCTTCATATTCGTTTCCTTTTTTAATCGTTAAAACATGATGATCATGAATGATTAATGCTTTCACTGAACTTCTAATTCTGTTCATATTGTCAGGCCTCCGTAAATATGTCTTCTTTAATTTACCATGTCTGTAATGTTGACAGCTTCTGTAAAGTTCGTTAGTATTATAACAGTTACCAACACGCTTCAACGCGTAAAAGCGTTTAAGTGAATAAGCGTAAGAAGATGAACGGAGAGATTTTCATGAAAAAACAAATGAAGCTACCGGTGGCTCTTGGATTATTCACAATGATTTTTGCTGTGATGTTCACGAGTCTCGTGTATATAAAAGTTGAACCACATATACCATTGTTAGCCTGTTTGATCTTATTGGGAGCAGTAGGCGTTGTCTTTGGCGCACCATGGAAGACGATAGAAAAAGGAATATTGAACGGAATCATAGCCGGATTGCAGCCGATCATGATTTTATTAACAGTAGGACTTGTTATAGCAAGTTGGATGTTAAGTGGAACAGTGCCTACGTTACTGTTTTATGGGATGGATATCATTCAGCCTGAATGGTTTGCAGTAAGTGCGCTCATCATTACTGTTATTGTTTCGTCTTTTACAGGAAGTTCGTTTACAACCGTTGGTACGGTTGGTGTAGCCTTAATGGGTATCAGTCACGTGCTTGGAGTGAACCCAGCGTTAGCTGCAGGAGCTATTGTCTCCGGAGCATGTTTCGGAGACAAGATGTCACCACTGTCTGATTCAACAAATTTTGCTCCAGGAGTCGTTGGGGTTAATATGTTTGAGCATATTCGACACATGATGTGGACAACGGTTCCGGCATTCATTCTGACTGCTATTGCCTTTTTCATACTTGGTGGAAGTGGAGGCAACGCAAATCTTCAAGAAATCAAAGAAATACAATCTGTACTTTCGAGCGAATTCCCAATCCATCTTTTAACTTTGATATCACCAGTCGTTGTACTCGTTTTGGCATTTCGTAAATTGCCTATCATACCTATTCTTTTAGCTGGGGTAACAGTGTCAATCATCGTTGGATTTTTCTTAGTACCAGACCTGACGCTACAAAAAGTGATCAATGTTATGCAGAATGGTTTACAAACACAGACTGGTAATGAAACAGTAGATACCATCGTAAACAAAGGTGGATTAATGTCTATGATGTGGTCGATCTCACTTGTACTAATTGCATTAGGTTTAGGTGGAGTGATTCAAGCGTTAGGAATGTTTGATCTATTGTTTGGAGCTGTGAAAAACACGACTCAAAAAGCAAGCAAGTTAATCGCAACTACCCTAGCTTCATCAGTAGGAATCAATTTACTTGCAGGAGAGATGTACCTTTCCATCCTTTTACCGGGACAGGCATTAAAGGATGCATACATTAAGTCGGGCGTCCCGTTAAAAAACTTATCTAGAACGGTAGAAGATGGAGGTACACTAGTAAATCCGCTCGTTCCTTGGAGTGTGAGTGGTGCATTCTTTGCATCAACATTAGGTGTATCAGTTATAGAATACATTCCATATGCATTATTCTTATGGCTGTCTCCAATGTTTACATTATTACTCGCCTATACAGGTTGGAGTATCGGGCAAAAAAAAACTAATCAAATAGATAATGATCATACAGCAGCATAACGAATAATGAGAAGCATCTTGAGGGATGCTTCTTTTTCATTGACAACAAAGAGGTTTAATATTATCATTATCGATAACAATAATAAAAAAAGGATGATTCTGTATCATGCAAAGCAAAGCAGATTTTATCTTACATCCTGTTCGAATGAAAATTATACAGCAGCTTTCTAAAGGTCCTGCTACCGTAATGGAATTAAAAGAATGGGTGTCTGAAGTTCCTCAAGCGACGTTATACAGACATTTAAATCTACTTAGTAAAAATGAGATCATATATGTTGTTGAAGAAAGAAAAGTACGAGGTGCGGTCGAGCGTACGTATGCTCTGGACCAGAATTCAGCATATATATCTGCTGAAGAAGCTGCTAACTTATCAAAAGAAGATCATATGAAAATGTTTATGACGTTTGTATCCAATGTTACAGGCGAGGTGGAGGCTTATTTAAACGGCAATACAAATCTTAAAACAGACATTTTTGGATATAACCAGTTGGATCTTTATTTAAATGATGAAGAGTGGGAAGAACTTAGTCAGGGAATGCAGGAACTAATCGGCAAATATGTGCCAAACAGACCTTCGAAGCATAATAAAAAGGTTAAGCTCGTTCAGATGTTGGTACCTGAGCCTAAAAAGAGTATGTAAGAAGATGAAACGCTGATATATTTAGCAGTATGCATTATACTGTATTCATATCAAAAAAATAACAAATGAATACCGTTATCAATAATGATAACATTCATATTAAATTAAAGTTAGGTGATAGAACATGAACATGACCAAATTTTATAGAAATCTTTTTGAACTGAACGGCCACCCAGTCGTTGCACGATCATTAAAAAAATTTGCACAATCTAAAGCAAGTAAACCTTTCATCCCTTCATTCGTAAAACTATATAAAATAAACATTAACGAAGCCACTCGTGAGCTAAAAGAGTATCATTCTCTTCATGATGTTTTTATCCGTGATTTAAAATCTGATGCTCGTCCAGTTCCAACGGATGCTCATGCATTTGTAAGTCCTTGTGATGCTGTGTTATCAGTAGTAGATCATCTTACTGAAGAGAGCCGTTTTACTGTAAAGGGACAGGAATATACGGTGGCTGAGTTATTAGGTTCTGAATCAGAAGCAAAGAAATACAGTGGGGGACAAGTATTTGTTTTCTATTTAAGTCCTACGGATTACCATCAAGTCCATGTACCTGTGGATGCTGAAGTTGAGTCCGTATACACACTAGGAAGAGAAGCTGCCCCGGTCAACGAGCTTGGATTACGTCATGGACTACGACCGTTAACACGGAATTACAGATTAGTTACTAGAATGAATGCAGGTGGTCAACCTCTTGCACATGTTATGGTCGGTGCTTTGAATGTAAATACGATTGAACGTACGAATTATGAGCCTGTTGTAAAAAGAGGAGATTCATTTGGGTACTTTTCGTTCGGCTCTACCGTAGTATTGTGTATTCCACAAGGTGCTTTGAAGTTCACAGGAAAAAAAGGAAAAGTTAAGATGGGTGAGCTTCTTGGTGAATGGATTCCGAGAGAAGTTTAAAATAAAATCTTTGCTCTTGTTAGTAGTTTGATTTCCGCTCCAGGTTGCTCGCTTTCCATGGAGCGACCGGTGAGCCCCTTGCCTAGTTGCAGTGACTAGCCCCTCGTGGTCAAAAGTTAAACGGTCAAGAAGGCAAAGTTTCATAGCCATGAAGGCAAAAAGCGCCTTCCTAGCCCATTCACCTTTTGCTTATCGGGGCTGAACGAGCCACTTCCACTTTTCGGTCTGACCGCTCGTCCCATAGGAGTCTCGCACCTTGCGCTCCAATCAACTTGCATAGGAAGAGAAAAACATCTTTTGCTAAAAATCTAATTGATAACAACAATTTCAAGATGATCAAACATAAAGTGATTTAGTAAATAAAACATCACATAAGAAAAAGGATAAAACTTCTCGTCATGGCGAGTTCATTTTATCCTTTTTCTGTTTCAATTTTTCCGCTCACATCACGCTGCGAGTTCTTTTCTGTCTTCTTGAACTTCTTTTTTTAGAATACCCGCGATAAAAGCGGTAACGATTGAACCGATTAGAATCGCTAATACATATAACAACGGATTTCCGTTTACGATTGGGATAACGAACGCGCCTCCATGTGGTGCTGGAAGTCCGATGCCGAATACCATAGATAATGCACCAGCTACAGCGGATCCTATAACGGCGGCCGGGATTACACGACCAGGGTCGGCAGCAGCGAATGGTATAGCACCTTCTGTAATAAAAGAAGCTCCCATAATGTAGTTAGTCTTACCCGCTTCTCGCTCTGCTTTTGTATATTTCTTTTTGAATAATGTTGTTGATAGTGCGAGTCCAAGCGGTGGCACCATACCGCCAGCCATAATGGCTGCATGTGGTGCAAAGTTACCTGCATCGATCATCGCGATACCGAACGTGAAAGCTGCTTTATTGATAGGTCCACCCATATCTACTGCCATCATTCCACCTAAAATTAACCCTAAGAATACAAGATTTCCAGTTCCCATCCCTTTTAACCACAATGTTAATGCGTCGTTCAATGCTTTCACGGGTTCAATCACAATGAACATCATGATCAGCCCGGTGAGAAGGATGCCGAATAAAGGATAAAGAAGAACAGGTTTGATTCCTTCTAGTGATTGAGGCAAGCTGCTAAACAACTTTTTTAATCCAAGAACTAAATATCCTGCTAAGAAACCAGCAATTAGTCCACCAAGGAAACCAGCTCCGCCTGAAGCGGCCATAAATCCTCCGACCATACCAGGCGCAAATCCTGGACGATCTGCGATACTCATCGCAATAAAACCTGCTAATACAGGGATCATTAGAGCAAACGCGTTACCGCCACCTATCGTGCTCAGTGCTTCAGCGATCGGATGATAAGAAGGATCTTTTGGATCAGCTGCATTAATACCGAAAATAAATGAGATGGCAATTAGAATTCCTCCACCAACAACGAATGGAAGCATGTTGGAGACACCGCTCATCAAGTGTTTATAAAAACCAGATCTTCCTCCTGGTGAAGCAGCTTTCTTATTATCAACATCCTTGGTTTCTCCGTTACTTTTATAAACGGGAGCATCTTGATCTAACGCTTGCTGAATGAGCTGTTGAGGCTTTCGAATACCTTGAGCAACTGGGACTTGAATTACGTGCTTGCCGTTGAAACGCTCCATCTCAACTTGTTTGTCTGCAGCGACAATAATCGCATGAGCTTCATCAATATCTTCTTTCGTAAGTGCGTTTTTAATTCCGCTCGAACCATTTGTTTCTACTTTTAAGTTGACGTCCATTTCCTTCGCTTTTGCTTTTAGCGCATCAGCGGCCATATACGTATGAGCAATTCCTGTAGGACAGGCTGTAACGGCTAGTATTTTTTGTTTTGATGAAGAAGAGGTCGGAGCATCTTCTTTCTCCATCTCTTTTTCTTTAGCATCAATCGCATCTAAGATCTCTTTTTCTGTTGTAGCAGATTGAAGTTTCGATCTGAAATTAGGGTCCATCAAAAAGCTTGAGAGTCTAGAGAGTGTTGCTAAATGATCATTGTTAGCGCCTTCATATGCAGCGATCATAAAAAACAGATGCGCGTTTTGACCATCCAAAGATTCATAATCGATGCCGTCTGTTGAACGGCCGAAAGCGATAGCAGGCTCGCTTACAGCATTTGTTTTTGCATGAGGTATGGCGATTCCTTCACCAATACCTGTTGTACTTTGGCTTTCTCTGGCTAAGATTGCTTCTTTATATTCTTTTTTATCACTTAGTTTTCCAGCTGTATACAGTTTCTCAATTAATTCATCGATTACTGCTTCTTTGGATTGAGACTGTAAGTTTAATAAGATTGTATCTTTTGTTAATAAATCCGTGATTTTCATCATCATTCCTCCTCGTTATCTTGTTAATTCTTCTATAACGATCTGTTTGCGTAACGATTCTACCTGTTCTAGCGTGCACAAGTCTTCTGAAAAAGCAGTGGCACTTCCTGCAGCAACTCCGTATTGAAACGCGGTAGAGAGGTCACGCTCTTGGATGATCTGAGATAGGAATCCTGCTACAACCGAATCGCCAGCACCTACTGAATTTTTAACGGTTCCAACAGGTACGTTTGATATTAGGACAGTATCTTTGTTAAGAAAGATTGCGCCATCTCCAGCCATAGAAACGATGACATTCTGTACACCAGCTTCTAACAGCTTTTTGCCGTAAAAAATAGCATCTTCTTTATTGTTAACGTTTGTTTGGAAAAGTTCTCCCAGTTCATGGTGGTTTGGTTTGATTAAAAAGGGCTGAAACGATAACGTCTTCCGCAGTGCTTCTCCAGCCGTATCAATGACCGCGTGGATGCCTTGGTCTTTACACTTTTTTGCGATCTCTGCATAAAAATCCTCTGAGATCGATGGTGGAATGCTTCCTGCGAGAAGGAGGAAATCACCTTCGCTCATGTGGTCGATCTTTTGAAGTAAATCATGTTGTTTTTCTGTAGAGATAGAAGGTCCAAGACCATTAATCTCTGTTTCCTTATGAGACTTGAGCTTCACATTAATTCTCGTAACTTCTGAAACATTTATAAAATCATGAAGAATTTGCTCTTCTGTTAAAAAGTCTTTTAAAAAAGCACCGGTAAAGCCACCGGTGTAGCCAAGCGCAGTACTGTCTATCCCAAGATGCTTTAGGACGCGTGAAACGTTGATGCCTTTTCCACCGGGGTATACAAATGTATCTGATGTGCGGTTTAAATGTCCTTCTTTAAAATCCTCCACTCGAGCTATATAATCGATGGATGGATTGAGTGTGCAAGTATAAATCATGGTGTCACAACCCTTATCTCTGTCTTGTCTTGAAAGTCATAGATGACGTCATCATCAATTTCGTTCGTAATAATAATAGCCTCACTTAAGTCTGCTACTTTTGAGAACGAAGTCTCATGAAACTTCGTATGATCAGCTAATATGAATGCTTTTTGTGAAAGAGAGATCGCTAAACCTTTTACTGCTGCTTCTTCCGGATCTGGCGTAGTGAAGCCTGCCTCCATATGAATGCCGTTCATCCCAAGAAACACCTTATCAAATCGGTAGGAACTCAAACTCTTAATCGCACTGCTGCCAACAAGTGCTTTCGTTTTAGACTTAACGAGTCCGCCTATCAAGTACGTTTTAATTTCGTGCTCACTTAACGCATCGAGGTGCGAGATGGCATTCGTTACTACCGTAATCTCTCTATCCTTTAGATGAGGAATCATCTTTAGTGTTGTCGTACCTGCATCAAGATAGATACAATCTCCATTCTCAACTAAGTCGCAAGCATATTGTGCAATTCTTTGTTTTTCTACAGCGTTTCTATCTGATTTTTCAAATACGCTCAATTCCTCGCTTTTTTGGTGAGTAAGTGATGCTCCGCCATGTACGCGTTTTAATTTCTTTTCCTTCTGCAACTGACTTAAATCTCTGCGTATCGTAGACTCAGAGGACGTTGTTGCTTCTACGAGTTCTTGTATGGTTACTACTGACTTTTCGCCTAAAACTTCAATAATCTTACGATGTCTTTCAGGTGTAAGCATCCTGACACCTCCAAATGTTCTCTATCTTTGACATCATTGTAACGTAAGCCCTTACATTTTTCAATCATAAACAACCAAAAATAATCAAAATCAGTCATAACCAAAGTATTCCATTTCTTTTTGGTATAATGGGAGTACATAAAAAGCTGAAGGTTGTGAGAAGTGTGAGTAGTATAGAATTACATACAGATTATCCAAAAACGAGGGTCACTTTAGCAGAAGATCTTAGATCATTAGGATTAAAAAAAGGAATGACCGTTATCGTTCACTCTAGCTTGAAGTCACTAGGTTGGATTGTAGGAGGACCTGTGGCAGTTGTACAAGCGTTAATGGACGTTATAACGGAAGAAGGAACATTGATTATGCCTACACACACGGCTCATTATTCTGATCCGGCAGGGTGGCTGAATCCACCAGTTCCAAAGGATTGGTGGCCAACAATCATAGAAGAGATGCCTGCGTTTGATCCAGCTGTAACACCGACCTATTTTATGGGAGCGATTGTAGAAGCATTTCGCACGTTTCCGGGTGTCTTAAGAAGCAATCATCCAACAGAATCTTTTGCTGCATGGGGCAAAAATAAAGAAACGATCATAAACGATCATTCGGTTGATTTCGGTTTAGGCGAACAGTCACCTCTTGGAAGAGTTTACGAACTTCAAGGTCATGTTCTTTTATTAGGTGTAGACTATGATTCGAATACCTCCATGCACTTAGCAGAACATCGCGTACCGTCACCCAAAACAGAACAAAATGCAGGCCCGTTTTTTAGCGATGGAAAAAGAGTTTGGAAGTCGTTCACTCAGATCTCTTATCGAGAAGAATTGTTTGAAGAGATTGGAGAGGTTTACGAGCAAAATAGTTATCCAGTCAGAAAAGGAAAAGTTGGGATGGCTGATTGTCGACTGATTCCACAGAAAGAACTCGTAGACTTTACGGAGAATTGGCTAAGTCAGTATGACCAAAGTAATAAACCGATTGAGCATGCTTAATGTTGTGAAAAGAAGGGTATGTTTAGTAGCAAATCCAATGAAATGAGGGAATTGCGATGAGGCGTTCCGTTCCAGCCACAATTATTTCATTCATAGTCGGTATCATTCAGCTTATCTTAATTTTACGTTTTATTTTCCAGCTGTTTAATGCAAATGAAGGAGCAGCTTTTGCACAGCTCATATACGGTCTGAGCCAACCGCTTCTATTACCATTTGCAGCGATTTTTCCAAACGTCGAACTAGCCAATGGATTTCTGATCGAATTGTCTACGATTGTTGCAATCATTGTGTACGGTGTAGTCGGCATGCTGCTGAAAAGGCTATTCTCAGTGAGAAAAGCAGATCACGTTCATCGTGAAACAGTTATAAGAGAAGAACCCGTTGTCCGAGACGAGGCAACGACTAGAGAAAAGAGAATTATCCGAGAAGAAAGAAGATAAAACCAGAAAACGTACACCAGCAAGTTAGGTGTACGTTTTTTTGTTATTAAAATTAATTTCTCAAGAAGTGTTGCTATTGCATCTTGTTTTCCTTACTTCTTCATTGCAAGTTGATTGAAGCGTAAGGTTGCCGACTCCTGCGGGACTGGCAGTCAGGTGAGACCCTTAAGGGCGCAAAGCAGCAAGGGGCTCACCGCCTGCCCCGCGGAAAGCGAGCAACCTGGAGCGGAAATTAACCACATTCAAAACCCACGATAAACACTAAAAGGAAGTTTGAAAACTTATAAATTATGCAATCGTAATAACTTCATATGTAGCAGACAGCTCTACAAAGTGTGCCATTCCTGAAATTTCCCCAGCCGCAAGCTCATTTTCAACGTTATAGTGGTCAACACATGTCTTGCAGGCGAATACTTTAACACCTTTTTCTTCAATTTCCTTAAGATGCAGCGAACATAGAGACTGTTCTGTGAGACAATATACGCCGCGATTCATGAAAAAGATAGCAGCTGGAAGATCAGATTGCTGTTTTAAAACAGTAAAATACGTTTCCATTACATTTTCTCCAAGAGCAGGATCATTGCCAGTACCAAATGAGTCAGTTGTTACAAGAATGATTTTGTTTTGCACGTCTAATCACGCCTCTCTCTTATTCTTTTAGCAATAGTCATTATCTTTGTGTGAATTATACCACGCTTTGTTTAAACAAAGTCAGAGTTTGTTATGCTAGGAAGAGGAGGATGATGGTTATGAATGAATCTCTTTTTACCGTTATTGAAAAAGAAGAAGGACGTCGAGCGACATTTGAAGTCCTTGAATATAAGCAGTTGCCTGTAACAAGCGCAGGTTCAAGTTCCTCGTATTATGCCAAAGAAACCGGGATATCGTTAAAACAAGTTCGTATCACATTGCGCCAAGGAGCTGTTCAAGCTGAGGCGGGAGCATTGCAGTTTATGAAAGGTGATCTAGGACTGAAAAGTAATGCCGGTGGAGTTGGAGGATTCATGAAGAAGATGGCTTCCAATATTTTAACGGAAGAATCTTTGTTTAAACCATTGTATGAAGGAACGGGAGAAATCTATTTAGAGCCGTCGTATGGTCACTATTTGTTGTTGAACTTAAATGACGAAGAAGTAGTTGCTGATCGCGGAATGTTTTATGCGGCAGAACCATCCGTGCAATTAGGTGTAGCCAGACAAAAACTAACTTCTTCTATAAAAGGAGAAGACGGGCTGTTTCAAACGAGATTAAGAGGCTCTGGCTTTTGCGTGCTTCAAAGTCCTGTTCCGCTTCAACAGATTATGAAGGTAGAGCTTCATGATGAAAAGCTTCAAGTGGATGGTAACTTTGCACTTTTAAGAAAAGGGGATATCGATTTTTCTGTTAAACGAGCTTCCTCTTCTATCATCGGTTCGGCGACAAGTGGAGAGGGTTACCTGCACGTTTTTGAAGGGACCGGCGAGGTGTGGATAGCACCGACACTAGGAAGATAAAAGAAAAAGCTGACATGAAAGGTTGAACGCCTCATCCTTTCGTGTCAGCATTTTTTTTGTTGGGATCTAAAGCCTCAACACACATCAAGTCACAAGAAGTACATCTTGAAATGAGATCTAAAAGCTGCACCTACTCTTCAAACTGCCCGTTGTCAGTTGTTTGATTCGTTGTGTTATTAGCGTTCATGCTGTTCTCAGCAATTGTACCGCTGGTTTCGTTTGAATTTACTTGTATGGGTACGGTCGGATTCATCACTTCTCCGCCATTTTTGTTAACGGAAATGGTTAAGATCCCATTCGTATATTGAGCGTTAACATCTTCATTTCTAAACATAAAAGGCAATTGTACGAACCGCTCCGTTCGTTTCATGGACTTTCTTTGTTGAAAATGTCCTGTTCTTTTATTTTTTGTGGATCGGATTTCTTCTCGTTGTGCCTTTATTTGAAGTCCTTGATTGAGGATTTCAATCTGAAGATCCTCTGGGTTATAGTCTTTTAGATTTGCACGAATCTTGTAGTCGTCCGCTGTTTCTTCTGTATCCACTTCAAAAGACATCTGGTCTGCAAATTTCTCAAACTGAGTGAGTCCTTTGTTGACATATTGGTCAAAAGATTTTAGCCAGTCATCCATAGAACGGTTATTAAAAAAAGGCATCAATGGACCTTTGCCTAACATCCTTATACCCCCTAAGCATTGCCGGCATTATTTGAATCAAAGATATCAGGATCTAATGTGTTTGTTGCGTTAACCACATTGGTTGTTTGTATAAAATTCCCTGTGTTTCCTCCGCCAGAGCCGTTGTATCCTTTGCCTGTTGATTTGGGATTGATGACGAGGGTATCGCCAAAATTCACAACCCCTTCTGCCGCATTAATATTGATAGGAGCTACAATTAAACAGGGCACTTTTAGCACCTCCCTTTGTCTAAGAAATAACGATTGTGACGTCGTCCTTTACAGATAAGTTATGTAGGTAGAAGCCTAATGGTGAATGGGAAGGTTTAGGCACAAAAGATTGGGCGGATGCATATTATGTGAGAAGTACTTGAAAGTGGGGATGAACGTATATGCCAGCAATTGTGGGATCTGTATCAGTAAACTCCATATCGAGCGGCAGCGTTTTTCATGTAGGAGACGTCCAGACCATATGCCCAGTAAGTTATGCGAAAACGTATGCCGGGGCAGGATCGTTCAATACAGGGGATAATCTTCGTCTAGAGAACGGATATAATGTTACGTTTACGCAAGACCCTGATGTAAATGATAGTAACGCAGCAGCAAATTTTTAAACAACAAGCAAATTCCTTAGGTAGAAGGCATACATCTAACTAAGGAGCTGATTGTATGAATGAAGAGAGCAACTATTACTTGAGCAAGCTTCAACAGATGATTCTCGATCAGAATGATAAGATAAGAGACTTAGAAGACCAGATAAAAGCATTAAAGAAACAAGTGAGCGATCTATCGTCCCAACCTCAAAATGTAGAATATAAGTTTGATCAGTTAAAGATAGAAAAACTCGAAGGCACCCTGCACATTGGACTTGGGCATTCAGATGATAGCAAAGACTTGATCGAACAGTTCAATATTGGTCAGAATACCCTTCAGATGCCAGGAAAGATGGAACGAAGTACGATTGAAAATCCAAACTACCGTGAGATGATTCAAGTGATGGATGGTTTTTTTGAGAAAGAAGCTCCCGTCTATTTAAAATCACTTGAAAGTAAAATGAATATTCCTTTAGATGAACCTTATCGAATCTTCATATTAGAAGATGTTCAGCGACAAGTTCCAGGAAGAATCAAGCACTATCTGACTAAATATGAGCCTAAGGATGAGCGGGGCAGAAGAGATATCATTCAAAAAACAAAAGAGGACATCTATCGTGGAATCGAAACTTTTATCGTGCATTTGAGAGATTCTAAGTCTACTGGAGGGGATGAAAGTGAAATTTTGCGTAACCAATCATGAGTTGTTTGTGGGAGAGATTAACATCATCGGCGTGGGGCTGTCATCGGTCGTATTAATCGGAGATACAGATTGTATCAGCTTAGGTTCTGCCTTTGACACACCTCCTGAATCATTGGTTTTAGGTACATCACTCGTTCCCCTATAAGAGGTGCACTATGTATCGAACATCTGTCGTCGACTGTGTCATCCTAAATTCACTTGCGAACTCAGGTGTCCTGCAAACAGGAGATACTGACAAGATCAATAGTTTTTCTGCAGCTCTTGCTATCCAGAGAGAAAGTACAAAGTTTGGAACCTTCAATGTTCCATACAGCAAATACAAAGTTTTTTCACAGCCTGTTTTAGTTCCTGTATGTCCGGTGTTTAGGGTGAAACATACGTATCATGCGAACCCTTATATTAGAGTTGGAAAAATAGATATTCTTGGGGTGTCCAGTTCATCGATCCTTCATATCGGATCAGTCCATGATATAAAGCTTCAATCTCGTGTTAAGCATGTTCGTAATTTCTTAACTAATCCTAATCCGGAAAGTGAGGAGGAGGAATCATGAACCTTTTTGTTAGTCAGACGATCGTTATTCAGCAGATAAGAGTGGATGGCATACAAAACTCATCTGTGCTCCAAATAGGAAGCGCCGGGGTTATACAGCCGATATCGCAATTATTTAACACAGGCGGTTTTACAGGTCCTGCCCCTCAGATTCCGGATCCAGATACTCCTTCTGTTCCTTTAGGGCCGCCTTCATAAGAGGTGATTGAATTGGACACTTGGAAACAAATGATGGACTGGAAAAGGATGGCCGAAGAATACTTTGGTGATCAGTTTTTTACGCCGAATCAGAATCAAAGGTCAAATGCTAATCAAAATAATGAAAGTCCGCTTTGTAACATCTATGACACACCACAGGAAATATGCTGTGTGTTGGCACTTCCCGGTTTGAATCGCACAGAGGATGTTGAAGTAATGGTTGACCCGTTTAAGCTGACTGTACAAGGAAAGTTATCATTAACGTTAGATTCCTATCATTTAAGTTCAGAGGAATTCCAGCTCGGGGCATTTAATCGAGAGATTCATTTACCTGAAAAAGTCCTCCAGGAGCCTGTTCAAGCTTTTTATCGAAAAGGGTTGTTGTTTATTCGGTTATTAAAAGATACACGACCTGGAGCAAACCAGCGAAAGGTAAATCTGAATTGGGTGCAGGAGTAGCGAGTGTAAGCTTGACGAACAGCTATGAGCTCGCTTACAATTTAGGAAAACAACGGAAGGAACAGGTGTATACGTCCAATGCGCAATTAATCTGATTTTAGCCATTTACTTAAATAAAAGTAGAACGCTAGATAGGATTTCTCTGCCCATTTTTAGGACTTCATTACAGGCCTGTTTTTTTGTTGCAAAAAAACGTGTTATTGCGTGTTTTTTGTGATATCTATTTTGGCTTGGGCAGACCTCTCTAGTTAATAGGGGAGGTTTTTTTATGCTTTTATTAGAAGCGAAGCATCTAGAAAAATCGTATGATGGAAAATTAATTTTAAAGCAAACAGAACTGCTACAACTTTTTGCTAACGACCGAGTTGGTTTAGTTGGTTTGAACGGTACTGGAAAGTCAACGTTTCTCAAATTGCTGGCAGAAACAGAGGAAAGAGATGCTGGAACCGTCCAGCATTACGGAACCCTAGCGATTGTGAGTCAATTTGAACAAGGAGAGCAAAGTATTACTTCAAAAAGTGAGGCAGCATGGAATCTGCAGGGCAAAAGTTATGACACGATGAGTGGTGGTGAAAGAACGCGTACTCAAATTGCTGCTGCCCTAGAACAAAATCCAGATATCCTCATCTTAGATGAACCTACTTCTCATCTCGATGTTGAAGGAATGGATCAGCTCGCAGAAGTTCTTCAACATTTTAAAGGAGCGCTATTACTCGTCTCTCATGACCGAGTATTTTTAGATATGGTATGTACAAAGATAATTGATTTGGATCAACAAACATTCACAACGTACCCTGGCAACTATTCAGATTATCTGATTCAAAAAGATCAGCAACTCAAGCGAAAACATTTTGAATACGAACAATATGTAAAAGAAAAAACAAGGCTAGAGAAAACGGCTATTGAAAAAGCGGTTAAAGCGAAAGACATGAAGAACAAACCATCACGCATGTCTTATAGTGAAGCAAAGTTAGGAAAAGGAAAACTTCAAAATGCAAAGCGTTCACTTGAGAAAAAATCAAAAGTAATCGAAAAAAGAATTGAAATGCTCGATAAAAAAGAAAAGCCAAAGAAACAGCGAAATGTTGAATTCGATATACAGCGATTCTCTAGAGTTCATGGTAAGCAAGTGTTAGCAGTTAAAGATCTCACTCTAGGATTTAATGGGAAGCAGCTGATTAAAAATCTTACGTTCTCTGTAAAACCGGGGATGAAGATCGTTTTGACAGGCAAGAACGGAACCGGGAAATCCACCTTGCTTCAAGAAATCTATAACGGAAATGAAACGATCGTAAAGTCCAATCAGCTCAAAGTAGGCTACTTCCACCAGCATCTAAATATTTTAGATCCACTAAAAAGTATTCTTGAGAACGTGATGGAACATAGTCTTTACGATGAAACATGGGTGAGAACAGTCTTAGCTAGAATGTTGTTTAAACGTGAGGATGTTTTTAAACGAGTAGAAGTATTAAGTGGCGGCGAAAAGATGAAGACAGCTTTAGCAAAACTTTTCTTGAGTGACTACAATGTATTGTTGTTAGATGAACCTTCCAATTATTTGGATTTGTTTACAAGAGAAGCGTTAGAAGAAGTCTTGGTAGCCTATCCCGGTACGTTCATCTTGGCCACACACGATAGACGTCTAATGGAAAAGACAGCTACACACATTTTAGAGCTAGAGCCACCAAAAGCATTTTGGTTCGAAGGAAATTATGCAGAGTATAATAAACGAAACGAAAATCAGAACGACGGTGATCAGGAGGATGCCGATAAGTTGCTCAAGCTGCAGTTTGAGATGACGGAACTGATCAGTCAGCTTTCCACATGTTTAGACGTAAGGGAAAAAGCAAATCTCGAACAGAGGTACAAAGAGGTTTTAAGCTTGATTAACAAGTTAAGGTCATAAAGAAAAGAGCCGTTCACATGAGCGGCTCTACTTGTTTTTATCTATTTTTACTGGTGGTTCTTCTTGCTCAGTTATTCCAGAATCATAGCCGATCTGATTCAAATCTTTTTTGTCAGCCACCGTACCACCGGCCATTCCTTCATTCATCATCCGGTCAACGTCTAGATATAAATCTTTTTTTCCTTCATTTTCTTTATCTTTTTTAGCCATGTTGATCAGCCTTTCTTTTTTGGACTAGTATTAGATTGTCCTATTTCGAAACTTATTTTCGGCAAACTCGTATAAAATAATTAGTGAAAAATCGAATACAAGAGATTCAAATATAGTAAACCCAAACGAAATGAGGAGATCATATGAAAAAAACACTATTGGCAGTTCTTTTATCATTCAGTGTTCTTACAGGTTGTTCAGCGGTGGAAGACGTAACGAACGGTATTAATTATGTACCAGAAGCAACTGAATACATTAACGATGTTCAACAATTTTCTAAAGAAATTCCTTCATTAGCTGAGAAAGCTGTCTCAGATCAGAATGCACGTGTTGAGTTAGAGAAGGCACTACAAGACATGAATACGACGATTGAAGAATTTAATGAACTATCCCCACCGTCTGTATTTGAAGATATTCATAATCAGGTGATGGAACAGAATCAAACGTTCCAAGATGGAATAGATAAATATTTAACTGCGGTAGAGAATGGAGAAATAACCCCTGATTTCTTGGAGAAGAGTGGTTTGCTAGAAGATGTGAAAGTGTACACTGACTTATTGAACGATATTAAGCAATTAGGCGAGTAATCCTTTTTCCTTACTTTTTCTCATTTATTTAAAATTTCATGTTACATTTCGACTAAATTCGGGAATATGACAATGAGATAATTGGTGAGGGTGGGTAAAAGAATGGATGACTATCATATCAAGATTGAAGATTATATGCAGCTATTGAAGAAAAGATACAAAAAAGGAAGGCTTCAGGCGAAACAATATCGAAAACGATTAGAGCTCATTCATCTCTGGCACATTCGAGGCGTGGTTAAAGTGCCAAAGGACTAACTTGAAAAATAACCAGTCTTTGACGATAAATGTATAAACACGACTAGTCTTGGCAGGTGCAACATGACTTTAATAAATAATACGTTCGAAAAAGCTAGGCATACAAAATATGATTACTTCTATCATATTGCGTTTGCCGTTCTTTTCTGTTTATACAGTTTCCTGATGCTTTTTTCCAGCAAACTGCTGGGTTTTTTGTTTTTTATTTATGGCTTACTCTTATTAGGTCATACAGTTTGGAAGGGGATTCGCACGCTTTATTCCATTCCTTATACGTTGTTCGGACTAACCATACTTTTTTTTAGCAGATTGTTTTGGTTAGAGGCATTTTCCGTATTGCCTGTATTCTTTTATGAAATTTTTCAGATCGGATTTTTCCTTGGTATCGCCATTGGGATATGTTTACTTTATGGGGTAATGATTAAAGAAGCACCTCTAGCTAACAAACTTCAAACCCACGGTGTTCATAGCATGTACTTTATTACAGGAAGCCTCTTACTTCCGTATACTTGGATCTTTAGCTATGGAGCAGTCATGCAAGGAAATGATCGCAGCCTCATATGGGCATTGCTTATTCTCATCCTATGGGGGACATTATATTTCGTGCAGCTCGTTACTCATCGTAACAAAGTCATGCTAGCGGCATTATATGCAGTAAATCTAGGCATAGGATGCTGGACGATCTACAGATGGATAAACATACTGACGTAAGAAAAGAGAAGCCTTTTTG